>CAMPJM010000204.1 GCA_946886805.1 uncultured Flammeovirgaceae bacterium
ACCGTTGGGCACCTGGATATGCAATAGTGCCGCTATAGTGGGTGCAATATCCGTTATAAAAACCGGACTATGCGTGACACCACTCTCAACCCCCCAACCCATAAATACGAGCGGTATGTGCATGTCATAGGGGTAACCAGATCCGTGTGTTGTTCCTGTCTTACTTAAAGTATCGATGTAGCCGGCTTTTAATACAAATTGAATACTGCCACTGCGTTTGTAATGATACCCGTTGATGATATTTCGCCGGATCGGTTTTGGTATGGGCTGACAATTCGTATTTTCTATGTCAATAGCATATAAAATATCAGGTTGTTGTTTCAATATTTCGATGACTGTATCTTTTATTTTTTCAATATCGAGATCGTTTTTTTTCAATATTGGCCATTCAAAATGTACTTGATAATTCATGACAGCGCGGATAATACCCTCGATACCATACATTTCGGCCAATTTTGTATTTAACTCTTCTTTTATAGCCTTGCTGTTCCAAAGTCCGCCCGGTAATTTGTTCTCCTGCATAAATCCGGCTGCATGGGCAGCGCCATGGTCGGCAGTTAAGAAGATCAGATAATTACCTTCTCCAATTTTAGCATCCAAGTATTTGAAAAATTCTGCTAAATCTCTGTCAAGCCTGAGGTAAGTATCTTCAATTTCTATAGCATTAGGACCAAATTGATGACCCACATAGTCCGTGGAAGCAAAATTTACGGTAAGGAAATCCGTGGCAGTATCCTGTCCCAGCGAATAGCCCGCTATAGCAGCTTTGGCGAAATCAAGAACAAGCGTGTTGCCAAAGGGCGTCGATCGAAAAGAACTTTTTTTATGAGCATAAGCAGTCTTGAGGTCATGGGGAAAGGTAGTACTTGTTTCTCCTCCGAACATTCCCTCGTATGACTTTTGATCTTCCGTGCTGTTTTTATAGGTATCAATGGGGTATAAAGTCTTCCACGGTTTTTCCATCAAACGCGAAACTTTAGCATCACGGTTAAAGGATTTTACCCATTCCGGCAAAGCATCCATATAGTAAGTGCTGGTGATGAAATTTCCTGTGGCATCGTCCAGCCAAAAAGCGCCGTTTGCCATATGACCGGCAGGCAATATGGAGGCCCTGTCTTTCAAAGACACGCCTACGACTTTAGCTTCTTTATTGGTTGCCAGGCGCAGCTCATCGGTGATCGTAGAAGTCCATAAATTACGGGGTGACATTTTGCCGGCAGTTGATGTACTCCCTACGGTTTGCACGGTACTGTCGTCAGTACAATAGACGGTCTTCCCGCTTTGCTGGTCTATCCAGTTATTTCCGGTAATGCCGTTTATAGCAGGTACAGAGCCAGTAAAAGCAGCAGCATGACCCACGCCTGTATAAGAGGGCAGATAGTTGATAAAGGTGTTTTCACAAGAAAACCCTTCCTTTAACAGACGTTTAAATCCGTCATCTCCATAGCGGTCATAATATCGGTATAGAAAATCCCACCGCATTTGATCCACCACAATGCCCACTACTATTTTGGGTCGGCTTAATTTATTGCCAGTTTTGGGTGATTGGGCGGTAGTTTCTAAAACAGATAAAAAATATAGTGCCAGCGCGAATAAACAAGTAGAAAGTAATCGAAGCATTTAGTTATTTATTTATTGTCAATAATTTTTATCTTATTTCACTCTTTTTCGATGATGGCTGCCCAACCTCCTCCTGGGGCCAGCGTAAGCTTTAGTACACTATCTTTTGTAATTTTCTTTGTGATTCTTTGATAGTCATTCGCATTACGATCGGCATTTATGCCATCCTGCATAATTTCAATGCTATAATTACCCTCCCCTAAAAACGAAAAGTCTAAACTAAATTCTCTTGGTGTCCAATCTGTCATTGCGCCCACATACCATTTTTCATCTTTTTTCCTGGCAATGAGAATGTAATCTGATACTTTTGCCTCTAAAACCCGGGTTTCATCCCAGGTAACAGGAATTTTAGCTATGAACTTAGTGGACTCGGGTTCTCTATAGTAATTGGTTGGGCTGTCGGCCAGCATTTGTAATGGGCTTTCATAAACTACATACATAGCCAGTTGGTGACACCTTGTGCCCATGCTCATCGGCGTGTCGAAAATAGCCCGGAAGCTTTTCTTGTTGGCATTGACCATAACTCCCGGCGTGTAATCCATCGGTCCTGCCACCATGCGAATAAAGGGAAGCGTGAGGTTATGGTCGGGTGTAATAGTCTTGCTCCACTTGTTGTTTTCAGAACCTTTCAACCCCTCAAAAGTCATTACATTCGGATAAGCCCGATGAAGACCAGTAGGTTTATAAGCACCATGTAAATCAACCAGTAGCATGCGCTCAGCGCTTTCTTTCGCCACCCGCTCATAAAAGTTTACCATGTACTGATCCGCGCGCTGCATAAAGTCAACCTTTATACCTTTTGCACCCCATGCCGCAAATAGATCCAACAGCGATTCCATATTTTGATCCAAAGGCTTCCAAAGCATCCAAAGAATTATACCAATATCTTTGCCTTTGCCGTAAGCAATTAATTCTGCCAGATCGAGGCCCGGGTTAGGTGCCGTCAAGTCTGTGGTGCTTTTGGACCAGCCCTCATCCAGAATGATGTATTCCAAATCGTTGGCAGCAGCAAAATCGATATAATATTTGTAGGTTTCCGTATTTAAGCCTGCCCGAAAATCTACTCCATATACGTTGTTGGCGTTGTACCAATCCCAGGCAACTTTTCCCGGCTTGATCCAATCCGTTTTATCCAATGTTGAGGGACGTGAAAGCTTGAATACGAGATTGCTTTCCACCAGGTCACCATCGTTGCTAGTGATGGTAAATACCCTCCAGGGGAAGTTTCTGGTTCCTTTGGTATTGGCAATGTAATTCGCTTTTTTTGTGATTTTTTCCTCCCGGTCGGCTCGGTCCGGGTTGGGGGATGTCTCAAGCACAACCTTTGGAAATTCAGCAGTTAAAGCATTTCCACCTGTGCCATACAAAAACATGTTAGGGTAATCGACCAAACCTGCTTCGGTAATTAACACATTTACTCCTTCTTCCGAAGATAATAAAGTGGGAAGGGAACAAAACCGCTCTTCTGATATGGAAGATAATGTAGTATCTATATAGGTCCTTTCATAATGGGAAATATAGCCTTCCTCCTCGGGGAAATAGATCTGATAACCAGCCGGAAAGTTTACGTGTAAACTTTCCCTGTTCACCTCTATGTCATCCTTAAAGGCGGTCTGGAATCTATAAGCGACCCCATCATCGTAAACCCTGAAAGCCACTGCATAATTGCCTTTAAAGTTTAAAAGCAGTGAATTATAGTTGTTCTCCACCGTTTTTGACTTGAGGGGTACAACAGGTGTTATTGTTTCCCTGATCATTTCTGCTTTGTCTGACCGTACTTTTGGTTCTTTCCCCAATACCTTATCATTGACTTCAAGTGACAGTAAACTGGGGGCAATTACCGGCACTTCATTCAAGCTAACGTTCCAGGTAATTTCATCGGTAATGTTAAGTTCCAGTTTTATCTTGCCATTGGGAGATAAAACTTCATAATCTTGTGCACAAACAGTCATGATACTGCTTGCTCCAAAAAATACTATTAAAAGAAGCTTATACTTTTGATTCATTGAATTGTGGTTAGTCTTTAAAATCTGTTTCTGCTGGCCTTCAATAAGCCCAGGGATGCAATTTTTCCTGCGAATTTGCTTAAAAGCACCTTGACTTATCTCCCCTAATGGTTTCCGTCTCCGGAGCTTTTCAGTTCCCAATAAGGGTTCTCTGTTCTTGCTGTTTCCATGAGCTGCTCCATTTCCCTTACAATATCAGGGTGTGCTTTCGCTACATTATGCTGCTCTGAAAGATCAGTTCGCAGATTATATAGTTCTACAGGGCCATCGGGATCATGACGTACTGCTTTCCATTCGCCCTTTCGACCTGCTTGTTCTGAGAATTTTCGCTCATGGAATTCCCAATATAAATGATCATGCTTACGCTGGACCGCAGTATCTCCAAGCAGTGTTGGAAGCAAGGATATTCCTTCGGTAGGGACATCTTTCAACTCCACTTTGGCAATATCAGCAAGCGTTGGTAATATGTCCCAGAATGCTGATATGTGATTTGAAACCTGACCTTGCTCGATTTGTCCCGGCCATCTCACAATAAAAGGCACCCGGATCCCTCCTTCATATAAATCCCGTTTTGCGCCGCGTAGAGGTCCATTGCTATCAAAGTACTTAGGGTTTGCCCCTCCTTCTTTGTGTGGTCCATTATCGCTGCTAAACATTACGATGGTATTTTCATCTATGCCCAATGCTGTCAGTTGGTCCAGGATCTTTTGTACATCATTATCAATACGGGTGATCATGGCAGCATAAATAGCCTTAGGGTATTGCTGGGAATGATAGTAGCCCAATGAGTCTTTTTTGTTACTGCCCGACATGTTTGCCACAAAAGGAGTTTCTTCAAACTTTCCTTTGTATCGCTCAAAGATCGAATCTTCAGGCACCAGTAATTCTGCGTGTGGAGTAGTATAGGCGAGGTAGAGGAAAAAAGGAGCTTCACGCTCTTTTTTAATAAATTTCATGGCTTCATCGGTAAATATATCATTGGAAAAATAGCCTCTTTTGTTGTTAACATTTTCCTTTACAGGTTCTTTTATACCATTGCGAAACAGATAATCAGGATAATGCCAATGCGCATGCGCCTGGTTTAAAAATCCATAACTGTAGTCGAATCCCTTTTTTCTCGGTTCACCGGTAGAACCGTCCATCCCCATGCCCCATTTCCCAATAATCGCGGTATTATAACCGGCTTCTTGCTGTAGCACTTCTGCTATCGTCACATCTTGTGGGCGTAGCTCCAGTTCTCCCCCGAAACCATATTTTCCTATTTCGTAATTACCACGCACGCGACTATTCCCGGTATTTCTTCCAGTCATCAGTGAAGCACGGGAGGGCGCACAAACAGGAGCTCCTGCGTAGTGTTGTGTAAAACGGATCCCTTCTGCTGCCATTTGGTCTAAATGGGGCGTTTTTAATATCTCTTGGCCATAACAGCCCAAATCGCCATAACCCATATCATCCACAAGGATATAAATGATATTTGGCGGTTCTGCCTTTATTTCCCTGGTTTCCGCTGAACAATTCACCAGGGTCAAAAGAGGCAATGAGATCACCAAGGCTTTCAACATAAATAAAGTTAATCTATTTGCTATCATCACTTAAGAAATTAGAGATTGTTAGGTGTATTTGTGGAATTACTCAAAGCAGCAAGGATCTGATCAGGCATGTTTGTCGTGATTCCTTTTACACCTATAGCTTGTAACTCCCTGGCTTTTCCCTGGTCATCTACGGTCCATGCATATACCTCCAATCCCAACTCTTGTGCAATGGCCATCACTTCAGGGGTGATGATGGAATATTTCAGATTGACACCATCAATGCCATCATCCTTCACCCTTTGCAGTTCAGTTCTTATATCCGCTTTGAATTGGCTGCTCAACCAATATGCACCGTTTTCAGGAAAAGCTTTTTTAGCTGCCTTAATGGTCTCGTAATCAAAAGCAATGAATACAAACTGGTCTTCCTTAGAATGATCGCCAAAAGCCTCTTCTAATACTGGTACAATTTTTTTCTCACTCTTTATTTCCACAAATAAAGTCTTGTCGTCGGGAAGGGTTTTTACAATGTCGTTTAATAAGGGGATAGGCTCTCCTGTGTATTTTTCGGCCTTAAAGCCTCCTACTTCCAGCATCCTGAGGGAATCCATAAGAGTTTCGCTGAGGATAAATTTTTCCCCGGCAGTCCTTTCCGTATCCTTGTCATGCATGACAACAATTTGATCGTCTGCCGTTAGATGTACATCGATCTCAACAGCATCTGCACCTTGTTCCCAGGCAAGCTCTGCAGCAGCGACCGTATTCTCCGGAGCATAATGAGAAGCTCCTCGGTGGGCGATTACCATACTAGTCGCGTCTTTGTCTTGGCAACTCACGGCAGTAAATAAGAAAAATAAAACTATAAGAAAGTGTATGTTTTTCATTTTGAAATTTTGATTTTAAATATTAAATAAAAATCCTCATCATGGGCAGCAAACTCCCGGCAGTGCTTTCAACACGTTGAAGTAGGAATTATAGCTTTCGTAAAATTGATGGTCCTTAAATAGGAGGGAAGTCTCGTTGTTGTAACGAAGCGCATTAACTGAGAAATTCTGCGATCCTGTTAATACTAAATTGGTTGCGACTCCTTTCCACATGCCCTCGATTAGCATGAATTTGGCATGAATATTAATACGTTGCTGGTCAGGGTCTTCCATATTATATACTTTTATAAAAGCACCCTTTTGTTCCAGTGTTTTTAGTCCTGAAAATACCTCCGGTCCTATACTGCTTTTTGTGATTACTTCTATTGTCGCCCCTTGAGTTAACAACTCATCAAGTTTTTCGACAATGTTTACCCTGGAATCCGACCAGCCTGACATGCCAATTTTAATAGTGGAAGCGCTGGGATCGGTGATATCATCTAAGAGCCCTATAATTGTATCATCACCATATGCCTCACCATTTTTTCTTTTCGGATAAAAATAAGCAGTAATCCCTGCTTCAGGGTCTTGGTATTCCCTATATTCAAAATCTTTCATGCCCCCCTCGGACAAAACCTGCATATCCTGCCAGTACTTAAGATAGGCCTGATATAGTCCTTCATGCGATAAGACCACGGCATCCTGTATTCTCTCAGTGTCTGATTCTGTAAAATTATGCGAGGTTTGAAGAATCACATTTTCAATACGTCCCTCCTCTGTGCTTAGCTCCGAAAACAGGATAAATTTATTGTGATTGATGGCTATGGAACCTGCATCATTATCTACAGAGACAATTACAATTCCGTCGTCCAATCTATTGAGCATCGCCGAGTTTTTTAAAACCAAATCTTCATTATGACTACTCATATCAAACATGACATGTACACTTTCCGCTCGGCTATGGGCATGGTTTAACGCATCTACCAGCGGTTTAAAATCCTGGAATGCATAAATGGATATGTAAATTGAGGCATTCGCCGGGGTAGCATCCACTAAACTAACGAGCTGATCGTAAATGGCATAGGAAGGAACACCTTCCTTTATC
>CAMPJM010000205.1 GCA_946886805.1 uncultured Flammeovirgaceae bacterium
AGTCCATATAATTTCACTTTTATTTTTTACAAGTTTAAATCACCCTAAGAAATTTGCCTAAAATGAGCTATTTGCAAAGGCCGCATACTAAATTAAAATAAAAAAATAAAATTCTTACATGCCTTGGAAAAATACCTGTATTCCCGAGAAATGAATTTATTTATTTAGCTCCTTTGTATTAGATCTTTAATTAAATAATAACATGGGAAATCAAGAATTAAACAATCTGAAATTAGAAGAAGAAGCAAAGTTTATTGTAAACGAAGGAGTATACATTTCCAGAGTAGAATTTCATCAATTAGAAATATCATTATACAGAATAAATGGGGAACCTGTTGAAATATGGTTTGAGCCGTATCTTGAAGCGATAACAAAAATAAACTATTTGAGAGGCAATCAATTTAACCCATATCTAAAACATTTGAATACAAACAACATGAATTAGTGCGGAAGATACTATCATGAAGCATACATTAGCCGTTCTTCAGCTCGTAATCATAAGGTTATCGTTCTAACATCATAATTACTGCTGAGGAAGGTAGAAATCAACAACCATAATAATTCAGTTGATGTGCGTTTTAATGATGCATAGATAGCGTTTCATTGATCAAATTTTGAACAAGTGCATTTTCATGATTTTCAAGGTTAACACTTACACGTAGTGCTTTAAGTCCCTGAACGTCTTGGATATCCTCTAGCTCCAGGTCTTCGATTTTGGGAAGTAGTAGTTTTTTATTCTGAAGATATTTAATATAATCTTTATATTCTATAGCTTCTTTTTGCTGCGAATAAACAATTACAATAGTCCCCGGCTGGGTGAGCCTCTCTTTAGTGTCTTTAATTAAGGCTTTGTCTATTCTTTTCTTCATGATTTCGTACCTCACATTGTAGCCGCCGTCTACATCGAATCTTTTTTCGTCCATGCGGAATCTTATAGACAAAGGGCTACTGTGTACAAGGATCAGCTGGGTAGTCTCCAGCGGTACTTTCAAATGCGGGGCCAGTGCATAAGTTTTAAAGGCAATCTCTGCCATACTTGTCAATTGCCACAACCGAAGATTTCGAACAAAGATCATATCAAATGATCTGGTCTCTGTTATAGAGTCGCCTATATAGATATTATATTCGATGCCATCAGTCTTGTATTTTTCAAAATAATGCGGATACATATTTTGTAAAACCTTTTGTTCATCTTCTAAATAAGAGGCAATGAGTGTGTTGATTGAATTTAAGCTTTCTTCAAATGCCTTTCTTTTTTCGTATATAATACCCAATTCAGGGTCAAGTTTCTGTTTATAATCCTCAAAGGCCGCTGTAATGGTTGTATTATTTTCTGCCAATGTCACCAATAATGGCTCAATTTCATCTTTTATTGCATCGGTAATTAGGGCCTCATCACCAGATATCAATTCTTTAGACAATGATTTCTTGTATTTATCGATCCTATAAATTATTTGCTCTATCAATGGCAAATTAGTTTGAGAAAAGGCAATGGATAAGGTTTTACGTATCAAATTTAATTGATCCGTCAGGTCTTTTCGAGTAGCCACGTTTCTCTCAAATGATGAGCTTCTTATATCTGATGCTCCGTATAAAGGGTAGACGCCATCGAAAATGATCGGGTCGATTTCATTGTCCCTTGTCCCTATCTTGTTTCTTTCTATATATTTTAGAGCAGAATTAACAAATTTCCACTCTACCGCTGGGTGGATAGTAGTATACTTGGTTCTTATAACTGTCCTGATTTGGTTCTCTAACTCTTCCGAATTCCTTTTTACAGCAATTGCAAATAAGGAGGTGATTTTATTTAATTTAGATAATGTCAGGGAATTAAGTTGACCTGGATTAGGTGAACCCAATTCCAGAATTCCGATAAATTCTTCATCGTTATACAACGGGGCGAGAATAAGATTTCTAATCCCGGTTTCTTCACAAATAACCTTTCCATATCCTTCAAAGGAAGTATCCGAAGAAATATCATGGAATATTAAAGGCTTTTTATTTCGTTGAAAGTCATTAAATAATTTTGCAGTGCTGCAGGAACAATCAATTTCTTTCGGATTCCTTAAAGTTATACTTTGGCAAATCTTGCGACCATAATTGACGTAATTATTGCTGTTTTTTTGGAAAGCTCCAAGACCTAATTTTAAATCGTTAACCCCAAAGAAATCTCGTAATGATTTTTGTAGAGAATAAAAATGCTCCGGATTACGGATGCTGTCTTTCTCCAGCAAATCATATTTTAATGAAGAAAGTATTTCTTGTTCCGTCACATCCACCATTTGTAATACGGCTAATCCATGGAATTCAAAATGATGAGGCGGCAAGTATTTTGTCCAAAGTGATAAGTCAGACAAATTATTTCTCAAATCCTGAATCATTTCCTCAGTAAGTACCGGTAGTTTTCCATTTACCTTTATTCCATATAATTTTTTATTTAACGAAAGACGGTAATACTTCTGAAGCTGAGTGTCCTGGTCTATATGTTTTACCAAAATAGGGTGGTCCATAGAAACTTCTACCCCATATAATTGCGATAATATTTCGGTATAAGCTTTAATATTTTTGTTGGTTTCGATATCTACATTGTCCTCGCTCACCATAAACTGTGAATGAAGAGTGGAAAAATCGAATAATTTGGAAAACTTTTTGGTCGCGTAAAAAGGATTTAAATCATATGGCGCCATTGCAC
The DNA here is from genome assembly GCA_946886805.1 of uncultured Flammeovirgaceae bacterium. Next base: position 2,693 of record CAMPJM010000205.1, read on the forward strand.
AGGCCAGCTCATCATCCTGAAGTGCAAAAGGAAATACAGCAGACATAATCATGTCTAAAAGAGGAGTGTCTTTTTTTAGAACATCAAGACTTTCAATCGGCTTTAGAAATTCTGGTGTTTCTTTAAGGCCTTCAAAAATTTTATGAGCAAATTCTTTTCCTGCAAACCCCTCTTCTATCGCTTTTTCTTCCCAAAACCTAATTATATTAGATAATGTAAGGGTCCTTTTAAAAAGGAAATTTGATGGTTTTGTTTGCTTTTTTATAAATTCCATGTGGTTCTGCACGATAACGGGAAAATAGTAATGGTTCTATTTACGACAGTTTCAGTTAGTTAGTTGTATTTTCATTGCCTTCTTTTTTATATTTCATGATTAGTTTTGTGCATTTAATTTCGATAAAAATTAGCTTTTATCATGAAAAAGACCGATGCAACCACTGACGGCACTTTTTGTTTCAAATCGTAAAAACTTTGGAATCGCAATTTGAATGTTCTTATCATTTAAATTTTGTGAAAGCCATACAATTATTCTATTTTTGTGCAAAAAAAGAAATAGAAATGAGCGTTTTAGTCAATAAAGATTCCAGAGTTATAGTGCAAGGGTTTACAGGGTCCGAAGGGAGCTTCCATGCAGGACAAATGATCGAGTATGGTACTAATGTCGTAGGTGGCGTCACCCCAGGTAAGGGTGGTCAGTCTCATTTAGATAAACCTGTTTTTAATACTGTAAAAGAAGCTGTTGATAAAACAAAAGCAAACGTATCAGTAATATTTGTTCCACCTGCTTTTGCTGCGGACGCAATTATGGAAGCGGCTGATGCAGGAATAAAAGTTATTATAACCATCACCGAAGGTATTCCTACCAAAGATATGATGATGGTGAAGGAGTATATTGAAAATAAAGATTTAGTTCTGATAGGACCTAATTGTCCTGGTGTTATAACTCCCGGCGAAGCAAAAGTGGGGATTATGCCCGGCTTTATTCATAATAAAGGTACTATCGGGATTGTTTCCAGGTCAGGTACTCTTACCTACGAAGCTGTTGATCAGGTGACCAAAGCCGGGTTAGGGCAGTCTACTTGTATTGGCATTGGCGGCGACCCGATAATCGGTACTACCACGTTACAGGCGGTGAAATTGTTAATGGAAGATCCCGAGACTGAAGGCATTATCATGATTGGTGAAATTGGTGGCAGTATGGAATCTGATGCAGCCAAGTGGATAAAAGAAAATGGGACGAAGCCAGTAGTTGGGTTTATTGCGGGTCAAACTGCCCCTCCAGGCCGTAGAATGGGCCATGCCGGTGCAATCATCGGAGGTGCTGATGATACTGCAGCAGCGAAAATGAAAATTATGGAAGAATGCGGTATCCATGTTGTAGATTCTCCTGCAAATATTGGCGAAACTATGGCAAAAGCATTAAAAGCTAATAAGGTGGCTTAATAGCCATTAGGGCTTTGCTAAGGCAAATATAAATAACAAATAAAAAGCCTTCTGATTTTAAATCGGAAGGCTTTTTATTTGTTATTTCAGAAATTTGATGTGGATGCTTTGGTAAAGAAAGCATGGTTAAGGTCAGCTAAAAACGGGTCAAGCAGGGAAACTGGGCGGTGGATGTCGGACATACTTATCATTTAAAACAAGGCGTCTTAAATCAAAGGTAAAGTAAAGAGACCACGTGTGGGGAACGTGCTTCTGTTTATTTGTCTACACAGAAATCATCCTACCTTTTACAGGTCTACTGTGGCCTAAATAAAACGAAAAACAACCCATTACACACATTCCCGGACCTGTTCCGGGATCCCTTAAAATTACAGCCGAACCTTCTGCAAATCGGTCGCCTGGCTAATTTTAATCCTGTAATCATAGCGATGCCATGCTTTCGGATAAAAGTCCCTGATTTATTGCTATTTTCCTTCTCATCACGATTGCTTAATGTATAAACCTGGTTAACAGAAGCAAAAAAGCCTTTTATATTTTCATATAAAAGGCAATTGAAATTTGCTGTAATTCCTAATCTTATTTCGCATAACTTACTGAGCGCATTTCCCTGATAACGGTCACTTTGATTTGCCCGGGATACTGCATGTCTTTTTCAATTTTTTGAGAGATATCAAACGATAATAAACCTGCTTTTTGATCGGTGACGTTTTCAGCATCTACCATTACCCTCAATTCCCTGCCTGCCTGTATAGCATAACATTTGTTCACGCCTTCGAAGCTTAATGCAAGCTCTTCCAGTTCCTTAAGCCTTTTGATATACGATTCCATTATTTCTCTTCTCGCCCCAGGTCTTGATCCCGATATGGCATCACAGGTTTGAATGATTGGAGAAATAAGTGTCGTCATTTCTATTTCGTCATGGTGGGCTCCTATCGCATTACAAACTTCTGGATGCTCTTTGTATTTTTTGGCGATGTCCATTCCTAAAATTGCATGAGGCAATTCAGGTTCTTCCGGCCAAACTTTTCCAATATCATGCAGAAGCCCAGCTCTTTTAGCAAGTTTGGTATTTAAACCTAATTCCGCAGCCATGGTGGCACAAAGATTAGCCACTTCCCTGGAATGTTGCAGGAGATTTTGACCATAGGACGATCTAAATCGCATACGGCCCACAAGTTTTATCAGTTCGGGATGCAGTCCGTGAATGCCAAGATCTATAACAGTTCTTTCCCCGATTTCTATTATCTCTTCCTCAATATTCTTTTGGGTTTTTGCTACAATTTCTTCGATCCTTGCAGGATGTATTCTACCATCAGTCACCAACCTGTGTAACGATAGCCGTGCAATTTCCCTTCTTACCGGATCAAAACCAGAGATAATAATAGCTTCCGGTGTGTCATCGACAATAATTTCCACGCCAGTACTTGCCTCCAGCGCTCTGATATTTCTTCCTTCCCTGCCAATAATCTTACCTTTTATATCATCGCTTTCTATGTTGAAAACAGAAACGCAGTTTTCAATGGCATGTTCTGTTGCCGTACGTTGAATGGTTTCTATTACTACTTTTTTAGCTTCTTTGGTAGCGGTAAGCTTTGCTTCGTCTATAATGTCTTTGATATGTGAAGATGCTTTTGTCCGGGCTTCGTCCTTTAGTGCTTCAAGGATTTCCTCTCTTGCTTCTTCTGCTGTAAGGTGGGCGATTTTTTCTAATTTGCTGACCTGCTGTTGCCTTAGTTTTTCTGTTTCTTCCTTTCGTTTTCCGACGACTTCAAGTTGTGCGGCCAAATTCTCTTTCAGAGAGTCAACTTCGGCATCTTTTCTTTTTACCTGCTCTAATTGCTTGGCAAGGTTTTGTTCTCTTTGCTTTAACTTATTCTCGTTGGAAATAAGTTGGTTTTTCTTTTTGTTGGTTTCTTCTTCAAATTCCGCTTTTAATTTCAGGTATTTTTCCCGGGCTTCTAAGATCCTGTCCTTTTTAATTGTTTCGGACGTCAATTCGGCTTCTTTTATTAGCAATTGGGCTTTTTCTCTTGCTTTTTCTTCTTCCTGTTTGTTGAATTTCTGAAGAAGAACCCGTCCTGTAATTACGCCGATACCTACTGATACAGCTGCTATAAGCAGATAAATAATCCACTCTTCCATATTTTTACATCGTTTATGTTTGAATAAAGCATATAAACGACAGCAGAACCACTGGCCAGGCTGGGCTGTTAAAGATGAGGATTATATAAAAAAATGAATTGTAGGTGTGCTCCTAGATTTTTTCCGTGATTAAATCATTCAAATAATGTATTTTATCTGCCAGTTCTTTAGAACTATTATTGTTCTGGCTACTCTCTGAACCTAAACTTTCTATAAGACAATCAAAAGCAACCATTGCCAACAGATCTTGTTTGTCATCAATTCCAAACTGTTCTCTATACGACTTGATTTTTTCATATAAAAGCTTTCCAGCTTTTCTTATTTTAGCTTCTTCATCCGGACTTACCCTCATAGGGTATTCTCTATCACAAATTTTTATCTTAACAGAAAGGTCTCCCATTAGGGTTAATCTAATTATATTACCTACTCAAATGAGCAATGCACTTGTCAATATCTTTTATATATTCGTTTATCTTATACTTAAGCTCAGCAGCATTGTCTTCTACCGCCATACTATCTACAATCTTACTAATTTTAATTTGATTTTGAAAATTATTTATCTCCTCAGCCCTTTTTTCAATCATATCTCTCAAGGCAGCTTTATCTTTTTTAAGATCAAGTATTTCCATTTTAAGCGCCTTCCTCTCTTCCAGTAATTTTTTTATCTTATCTTCCAGAAGTGATAATTCATCGTTAAGGTTATATTGCTCCATGAGTTTATTTTCTAATTACAGCGCCAAGATTGTTCTGATAAACGTTGATGAGGTTTTCCATTGTTTTATCGATGATTTTATCGGTAAGGGTTTTTTCCTGATCCTGTAAGGTGAAGCTTAAAGCATA
>CAMPJM010000206.1 GCA_946886805.1 uncultured Flammeovirgaceae bacterium
TATTTTGATAGAGCTATTGAAATGGGAATAACTGAGAAAGAAGCTTATTATCATAGAGGGAAGTCTTTCTTTAAAATTGGAGATTATAATTCGGCTATTATTGACTACGAAAAAACGATACAGCAAACGCCATCTGATGTACAACTATATCTTGACAAGGCAGAAGCTTATATCTATATGGGCAATGGCAGGTCTGCTATCGAAGATTTAAATAAGGCAATAGCTTTAGATGCCAACAATCAGAATGCATATTACAATCGCGCGGCTTTAAAAGAGGAGCTTGAGGATTTTACGGGAGCGGTTACTGATTATGATAAAGTTTTGGAACTAAACCCGAAAGACGCAAAGGCTTATTATTACAGGGGGAATGCACAACTTACCTTGAATAGATTGGATGCGGCATTAAAAGATCTGAATCAGGCAATATTATTAGAAAAAGACAATGTTGATTTTTTCCGATCACGTGGCAATATAAAATATCAGTTGGATGATAAGGAAGGAGCGTGTGAAGATTGGACTAAAGCACAACAGGCCGGGGATAAAAAGGCTGCCTTTAACATAAAACAATATTGTAGATAAATAGCTTGGGTGAAAATAAAGTAGTATTGATAAAATACGCAGGTAAAGTTTAGCGCCAAGCGGAAAAGTTGAGGAATACCGTCAGAAAATCTTAATCCCTGACTTTCGCCTACAAATTATCTGCTAGACAACCTAGAGTCCTACTGCAATGTAGTTTTCGTGACCCTCTGGCCGGGTGGCCTCGTTTATGGATTTACAACCCGATTTCATCCGCACGGGGCTCCGCTGACCCAAAGATTAAATCAAAGGTTGAAAATCCAGAAACTGGGTCGAAAAGCATGCTTCAGAGGAAGTAATAGCTCAGCACCCCGTCGCATCTTCTTTGACATTCTTGGTGTAAAAGTATTTTAAAACCGCAATATGCATTAGAATATCTATTCCGAAGTCGAATTTACATAAGGTGCATCTATGGAAAGCCTATGTAGATTTGGCTTTAGCCGAATCATTGGCAGCAGATACCTCCTCCAGAAATTCCGCTTGATCCAGGTCTATACTTTGTACATGACCGCTTCCTGGCTTCGTACAAATTGCTTCATCAATTGTCTGCAAATAGTAAAAAAGATTTCATGATCGTCATTGGTGCGGGTAATTTGTAGCCCGCCTTGTAAGCTGGAAAGTATATAGATAGAATCCTCTTCCAAAGAAGCATTTAATTTAAAACTGCCATTAGATAAACCATCAGAAAGTAAATTTTGAAGCCAATTTTTTCTATCCTGATTGTACATTCTCAATTCGTTCAATATAACCTTCGAAAGGCTATTTAACTCAGTGCCTAAAATACCTGCAATACAGATCTTATTCCCGTCGTGAAGTAAGAGCCGGTAAGAAATAAAAAATTCATTAAGTTTCTCAGCTGCCTTTAAATTAGACAGATCAATCTGTTGTGCCCATTCCAAAAAATTAAATCTTGATTTTCGAATCACTGCTTGCCCCAGTTCATCTTTGGTTGGGAAAAATTCATGGATCTGTGCAATTTGAACAGAAATCTCATTGGAAATATTTTGATAGCTAAGTGCTTGAAAGCCTTTTTTAACAATTATATTCTCCGCAACCTGAATAATGGTGTCTTTTGTCCTCATAAACCAACAGATTAAAAAATTACTTATCTGGCTTAAACTTTCTAAATGACCAAATGTTTAAAAAGTTTGATCAATCATTTGATGTATTTACATTAGCAATTATAAAGCCAATCATTTTACTGGTAGTCAAAGAATTTTTTCAATGTATTTTTGGCAGTTAAATAAGAGAAATTATGGTGACAGGACAATCTCCTCTGGCAGAACGGGTAAGGCCCAATGAGTTAGACGAACTAACGGGGCAGGAGCATTTGGTCGGCTCCGAGGGAATTTTAAGGAAGGTAGTGATGAGTGGCAATATACCATCAATTATTTTTTGGGGACCACCGGGCGTTGGGAAAACTACAATTGCCAATATTATAGCCAATAAAATAAAGGCTACTTTTTTTGAGCTGAGTGCGGTAAGTGCCGGGGTTAAAGAGGTGCGAGAGGTAATTGCCAAGGCAAAAACAATTGGTAAAACTATCCTTTTTATAGATGAGATCCATCGGTTCAGCAAATCGCAACAAGATGCGCTTCTCGGAGCTGTTGAGAAAGGCATCATTATATTAATTGGTGCTACTACAGAAAATCCGTCTTTTGAAGTTAATGCCGCTCTTTTATCGAGATGCCAGGTGTATGTTTTAAAACCCCTTGATGATGAAAAGCTGTTAAAATTATTGCGGGATGTTTCATTAAAAGATGAAAAACTGAAGGAAAAGGAAATCCATATAAAAGAAAGCAAGGCATTGCTCAATATAGCAGGAGGAGATGCCAGAAAATTGTTGAATTTATATGAATTGGTAGTGGACTCGGCGGAGGGTAAAAAGGTAGAGATCACCGATGAGATGGTGGTGCAGGTAGCGCAACAAAGGGTGGCGTTATACGACAAAAGTGGCGAGTTACATTATGACATTATCTCCGCCTTTATAAAATCTATCAGAGGAAGTGATCCCAATGCAGCGGTGTATTATATGGCACGCATGATAGAAGGAGGGGAGGATGTTAAATTTATTGCAAGGCGCTTGCTGATCCTGGCCTCGGAAGATATTGGAAATGCAAATCCCACTGCATTGGTGATTGCTACAAATTGTTTTCAGGCGGTGACTTTCATTGGCTATCCCGAAGCTGAGATCATCCTTTCGCAATGCGCTACTTATCTGGCAGCTTCACCCAAAAGCAATGCCAGCTATAAAGCCATCAAAGAAGCAAGGCAATTGGTGAAGCAGACCGGAGATTTGCCTGTTCCCATGCATTTGAGAAATGCCCCGACAAAGCTGATGAAAGACCAGGGATATGGAAAAGGCTATAAATACGCCCATGATTATGAGCTCAACTTTATTGCACAGGAATATTTGCCGGACGCATTGAAAGGTAAAACCCTCTACAATCCGGGAAGTAATCCCCGGGAAGAAGAATTAAGAAAGCGTTTGAAATCCCTGTGGAAAAATAAGTATGGGTATTAAATGAGGATCAAGCTGGATTTCTGGGTAGGCGAATTTTCAATCCCGAAAATGGAAAATTCTGCTGTAGTTTTTAGGGATCCCCCGCAACAAGTTCGGGGCAGGCAGGAACAGGTCCGGGAACTTGTGTTATCTTGTGTTATTGGGTGTTTTTTATTTATTTAGGCCACAGTGCAACTGTAATAAGGTAGATTGATTCCTAACGTAGACTAATAAATAGAAGCACGTTCCCGGATTTATTCCGGGATCCCTTTACTTTATCTGAGATTTAGTCATTGCCATATCTACTCAGTGGGATTTTCTGCATGCGACAGTTTATAATATTGCATCGCAATAAAAGTGGTAAAGAAACCTGAGATTGTTCCTTCCAAAACAATTATAAAGGAGATGGTAAAAGGATTAATATGGTCAGCGTAAGCCGACCATTCGTTTTTTATATTTTGAAGAAAAGACGGATCGAAAACCCCTAGGTACAATCCCATAAACAAAGCAAATATTACCGCGCCCACCATGGAAGTAAATACGCCGACACCAATACCCTTGAAGTAGGTCATCAAGGTATTACAGTTCTTTTTATAAAACTTAAGTGCGCCTACTACGGCAGCTATTAGTATAAAAATGTTCAGGAACCTCAGCTCCAGTACATCCTCAAGTCCCAGGAGCTTCATTAAAAGAAAGTAAGCAACAAGGCCACCTGCCAGAAACAGGCCATATTTAATGCCGACTTTTTCTATTGTGCAAGTCTTATTTTCCATAATGTGCTTGTTTAAAGTCTGTGTAATTATGAAAACCCCTTTTTTATAAAAATGTTCAAATTTTTTTCTTCAGACGTTTGAACTCAGCCAATGCTGTTCGCTGATTAGTCCATCGTCGCCAACGCTGCGTTGGGAATCCGGTCTTTATAGTACTTTTTATAATCAACCTTTTTCTCGATCGCCTCAATGGTTGCTTTGGCAAATTTTTCGTTTTCTAATTGTTCTGCACTCCAGATGCCACCGGGACTGAATAAATTTAGCTCCATTATTTTGTCCCCCACAATATCAATCCCTGCCATAAACATCCCATCATTCTTCAATTTTGGCCCTACAATACTGGCAAGTTCCAGAATGGTATCGTTTACCTTCGCTTTGATGGCTTTTCCGCCCGCATGAATATTGCTTCTGATGTCGTCGCTTTTATTCTTTCTGTGAATAGCAGCGTACTTTCCATTTACTTCAAATATTTTTCCGTTCATTAGCAAAACTCTTGTATCCCCTTCGGTTGCTGCTGGCAAATATTCCTGGGCTATCACAAATCCATTTCTACTAATAGCTTCTACAATCTGGTTTAGATTGGTAGTCTCATCCAGTAGAAAAACATCGGTACCCCCTGATCCTTGTAAAGGTTTCAAAACTACTTTTCCGCCTTCTTTTTCATAGAACTTTTTTATTTCAGCAGGATTTCTTGTTATTATGGTTCTGGGTCTCACTTTTTCCGGAAAATGCTGAAAGTACATTTTATTTAAGGTTTCCAACAGGCTGTAAGGATCATTTAACACAAGAACGTTGTCTTTAATAGCAATTTTACCAAATACGACACCTGCAGTTTGAGCCCAAACGCGATCCCCGACATCTTCCGATGGATTGCTTCTGAGATATAAAACGTCAAGGTCGCTGGAAGTGATTTGCACCTTTTCCGCCTCGTCTCCTTGAATAAATTGCAAATAGCTTTCTAATGTTTTGAACTTTTTTGACGGCGCCAATACAGCCTGTGCTCCCATGGCCCCCTGTTCATAATAAGCCAAGTCCCCGAGTCCCATTATGTATACAGTATGACCCATCTGAGCCGCAGTGGCCGTTAAAAGCGTGGTGTCATACCATGATTCTTCTGTTGCTATTTGATTTACCACAAATCCAATTCTCATGTTTAATCGATTAATTCTGTTAGTGAGATTCCATTTTTCACTTTAGTAAGCCTTAAAAGGGCATTTTTGTTTTTTAAATATCTGGGGCTAAGAGGAACTCGATTCAAAACTTTTCTCAATCTTAGCTCCTCCATAGTGGGAATATGCTTCTCGGCAATTTTACCCACAAACAGCGGTTCCAGTTCTCCACCGGATTTTAAATATTCCAACAATCGTATTAGACCTCTGAGGTAGATAATATCCTTTGTATAACCGCCTCCCTGATGAATTCTCGCTGCCACATCAAAGGAAGTTTCTTCATCAAATTCGTAGTTTAAATTCAGCTCCCTAAATGTTTCTATGAAATCCCCTCCCTCGATTAACGAATGTGCTGCAATAACACGGGCAGCCAACAGCCGAAGTCTTTCTTTTGTCAAGCCACCTACCAGATATTCAGCCAAAACCGCCAAACCTTCCTGGAGTTCATCATAATCAGCAAATCCGCTGCTGAGTTGTTGCAAAGGCTGAGCCTTACCGTTATAAAAGGTCAAGACATGGGTGCCAACTTCGTGGTGAATAAGTGCATCCACCCGGTCTAATGGTGTTTTGAAGGTCTCACCAATGTATAATTGACCTTTGGAAACCAAAAGTCCGATCACGTCAGATTTAATTTCCACACGGGCATCCAATTGAGGATGAAACTCCCGGTACCAGTCTATTTCACGCCTTGCGCTTTCGGCCAATGCATGGCAATCAGCCCATTCCTGAACGACCTGGTGAGTAGGGACAAATTTTTGAAGAATTCCTTTTGCCGCATTCAAAAGCGGCGTATCCACAGTTTTGTACAACCTCATGCTGCTATACATAAAATCTTTGGTGCCACGCTCCCTGAGCATGGTGATTTGTTTTTCCAATTCTTCCCTTTTATCTCTGAAAAGGAAGGCAAGAGTAGGATCGTCTATTTTGCTGATGTTAATCTTGTAAAGCTTTTCCTTTAAGTAGTCCGGATCAATAGGTAATAATCTGTATTGGAATTCGGGATTCTTTTTAAACTTATTTTTAATGAAAAGCTGCCTTGCCTCATTCGTATTGATTGGCGAGACTAATAATAGAAATTGAAACGTTGCCTCTATTTCTGCCAGTTTTTTATCTACATGCCACACCGCATTTTGTAATTTGCTACTTCCTAAAAGATGATAGCTTTCAATGGGAGATGAGGTTTGCACCCTCATAAACTCAAAAACTGTTTTTCGGAGTATTTTTGAAAGGTGGGTCTTTAACGTTCGAAAATAGACAGGATAGAATTCATTTGTAAGGTCATTTTTAAAAATAGGTGGTATTTCGAGTCCTACAAGTAAGCAACCTGCTTCTTTATATTGTTCCTGAGATAGTAAAGGGATTTGTCCTTCGGCATTTCTGTCGTGCGTATATTCCAGAACAGTTTCAATATTCGGAAAACGTGATTTTAATTCTTGCAATCCGGATTTTAAAGCATTGATTGTAGCCGGAGCTTTGTCTTTCGCTGCCTTTATTTTGAAACTATTACTGCCAGGTTTTCCTATCCATAGTTCTATAACTATGAATGAACCGAAGGTTTTGGCGAGGTTTTTGGCAATTGCCTGGAGAAGCTGGGAGATATTTTGCTGCTGATAAGCTTCTGAGGAAATTATCAAGTAAGAAATTTCGCCTAACAAAAGTTTTAAAACCTGTTTGTTTTCCTGAGTGGAGAACCGGTATACCAACATAAAGGGCAGCGGTTTTTCAATTTTCAGTTTTCCATGTGGCGGGATGGTTTCTTTTACCTGTTTTTTCCTTGCTAACTTATTTGTTATCCTTTCAATATTATCCTCGTTTGCAATATTCTCTTCCATTATTTTCCATTCACAATTAAACATGCCCTAATAATTTAGAACCCATTTTAACTAATTCAGTTATTTTGTTTGTTCTTTTTTTGATTGGAGTTTGTAATTGATGAAGGAATCAATAGTTTTGCAGTCCGATTTCCACAAGAGAACAAATTGTATCTTATTATGGAGATCAGCGTTCCAAATACCAGATTCTGTAGCTCAGCTGGTAGAGCAACGCCCTTTTAAGGCGTGGGTCCTGGGTTCGAATCCCAGCGGGATCAC
>CAMPJM010000207.1 GCA_946886805.1 uncultured Flammeovirgaceae bacterium
AAGCTCTCACGTTACTTTAATAAAATATTTTAAATACGCTCTAAGCCATTCTATTTCCAATTTATTCCGATAATGACTTAAGTAAGTAATCTCAAGAAAAAGCTTTTTTTTTGATTCCATTTTGCTCAACCTTTATATTCTTATATTAAGATGATCATTTACAAATATAAAAGTTTAATTAAGAAATCATTTAAAATTATGCTAAGACAATTTTGGATACCAGTTATTGCGGTTTTTCTTCTTTCCTCGTGTTCCGGAGTAGGAGAAAATGAAACAGGAGATGAACAGAAAGATCAGAAAATATTTAGGTATAATCAGGCGGACGGCTTAAGTTCTTTGGATCCTGCTTTTGCAAGGAATCAGGCAAATTGTTGGGTAACTACACAATTATATAGTGGACTTTTTGAATTAAGTGATGATTTATATACAGTGCCAAATTTGGTGGACACTTGGCGCATATCAGAAGATGGCAAAACCTACACCTTTAATATAAAGAAAGGTGTGCACTTTCATGACAGTGAAGTTTTCCCTGATGGGAAGGGTAGGGAAGTAAAAGCTTCCGATTTTGTTTACAGCTTTAAAAGAATTTTAGATCCGAAAACAGCCAGTACCGGGGCATGGATATTTAACGATAAAGCTAAAAAAGATGAAAATGGAAAGCCAGCGGAAGATTGGGTAGTAGCAACTGAAGATTTTCAATTGCAAATCCATTTACATGAGCCTTTTGGGCCTTTTCTTGAAATACTTACTATGCCTTACGCTTTTGTTGTGCCAAAAGAGGCAGTAGAAAAGTATGGCAAAGATTTCAGGGTTAATCCCGTTGGAACAGGACCATTCCAGTTTAAGTCCTGGGAAGAAGGAAACAGCTTGATTTTGGTTAAAAATGATACCTATTGGAGAAAAGACAATAATGGAAAAGCATTGCCTTATTTAGATGCTGTTCAGGTTTCGTTTATAGCAGATAAAAACCAGGAATTGCTTACGTTTCAACAAAACAAGTTAGATTTTGTATCTTATTCAGGGCAACCAACTTCAATAGACATCATTCTTAACAATGATGGCACACCAACAGAAGAATTCTCAGGTAAGTTTGTCGTGCAGAAGGAACCCTATTTAAATACTGAATATATTGGTTTCCAACTCGATCCATCAAAATATGAAGATAAAAATCATCCTATTTTGAATAAGAATTTTAGGAAAGCTCTTAATTACGCAATTAATAGAGAGGAAATGGTTTCTTATCTGCTAAATAACCTCGGTGTTCCTGGAAATGCAGGTATAATGCCGCCTGCAGTTGCTGCATATGATGCTGAAAAAGTGACCGGGTATGCTTATGATATCAAAAAAGCTGAGACTTTATTAAAGGAAGCAGGCTACCCAGGAGGAAAAGGTTTACCAGAGCTTAAGTTATATACTACCATTCAATCTAAGCCAATGGTAGAATACCTTCAAAAGCAGTGGGAAGCAATAGGAGTGAAAGTGGCAATCGAAATCAATCAAGTAGCTACACACCAGGAATTGGTTGATAATAGCCGGGTTAATTTTTTCAGAGGCTCTTGGTTAGGAGATTATCCTGATGCAGAAAACTACTTATCTATGTTCTACAGCAAGAATAAGGCACCATTAGGCCCCAATAAAACACATTTTGAAAACGCAAAATTCGACTCTTTATACAACAAAGCAAGATTTGAATCAGAAGGCTTCAAGCGTTTTGATTATTATTTAGCGATGGATAATATTATTATGGATGAAGCTCCGGTAATCGTATTATTTTATGATGAAGTACTTCGTCTTACTCAAAACAACGTCATAGGATTAAAACCAACCAATCCGATGAATGTGTTAAAACTTGAAAGAGTAGATTTTATGCAAGGAGGAATTGTACAGCAGGGTTTGTAATTGAATATTGTGTTAAAATTAAAAAAGCAGCTTTCGGGCTGCTTTTTTTGTGTAGAAGTTGATTTTGAAAACCTATAAGGTTTCCAAAACCTTATAGGTTTAGTTGTTGCGGGGACTAGCATAGGTTCTAGTATTCCCCCGTTGTTGGTGTTTTTACCAACAACTTACAGGAGAAGATAGGAAGAAGAAAATAAACAGATATTTTTGTGCATAGAATTTGAACCTGATGAACATTTAAAAATAGGATTTTATACCGCCACGATATTAGATTGGAAAAAGCTCTTTAAGCCAGATAAATATAAAGAAATAGTGCTGGGCAGCTAGCTGTTTGTTGGTGAAAACACCAACAAAAGAGGGGCATGAAAAGTGAAATTCCAAATTTAGGTTCTTGTCTGGTTTGATATCCTTCCAAATTTATTTTCGCTTTGGACGGTAATTTATATTATTATGAGTATTATTATAAGATTTTTATTAAATGCTCAAATAAAATATGTTCTATGCTCAAATTTTTACCTTTATTTATTTTTTTTCTCATTATCGTTAGCACAACCTATTTAGAAGCTCAAGGTTATCCTACGCTTAAACTTGAAAACACATCTCAATATTTTGAGAATCTCGGATTTGAAAACAGCCTCAATTTCCACGATAAGGCATTTCGGAATAAATTTCAGGCTACATCTTATAACATTCTTTCAGAAGAATTAATAGCAGATGAAGAATATATATTCGATTCAACAGTAGTTTATCAATATAATGGATTAACAGATTCAATCCCTTTTTATAAAAAAGTAAAAGGAGATGATGTCACCTATACTTTTAATATAGAAAGTCAAGAATGGATTAAAAATGATTCCACCGTAAATTATTTCAATGGTAATGAGATAAACATTGGATGGGAAATTTTTACATGGAGTATCGAGCAACAGAAATGGATTGGAAGCTTTAAAATTCAATTTGATTTTGACAGTGAGGGAAGGCAAATTCTGTTTGCGACCTATCAGTGGGACAATAAAAATGGAAATTGGACGGGTGAACATAAATTCACCAATGAATTCTATCCCGATGGATCAATAAAAGACGAAATATTTTTTAACTGGGATACATTAAAAAACAACTGGGTAAAATATCAAAAGTTTGAATATACTTTTGATGAAGCTATAAATTCTGAAATAAGTAAAAGTTTCGACTATAATATATCACTTGGCCAGTGGGAGTTACGATCTGTTTTAAGAACTGAAAAATTTGTAGAAGATGAAATGGAGGTTAAGATATTTTATAGAGCTAATGGAGACGAATGGACTTTAAATAGTAAATCAGAGTCTGTTTATGATAATTTTGGGAATCTGGTGTTACAGAATTTCTATTTTTTTGATCCATTAACTAGGTCTTTGAAAATTCATACCAAATTTGAAGGGGAAGCGATAGCAAAATTTAAATATACGAATCAACTTACCTCTTATTTTAACCCTGAAACGCAGGTTTTAGAATCATTAAGTGAAAGGATTGACGAGTATGATGACAAATTCCGAACAATTCAGTCTCTTCATTATGGATGGAATTCAAATACTCAGCAACGGGTAGGTTACATCCGATGGGATTATCTACGCAATATTAATGTAAATGGAAAAAGTTTAAATATTGATGAAACTTACAAATGGGATGATGCAGTTTCAGATTGGGTGATTGAACAAAAAAGGTTTCACTACCATAAAAGCATTATTTCAACTGTTGATGAGAAAAATAAAAATTTAGATTTAATCCTTTACCCGAATCCTGTTGGCAATGAATTGACTATTAAGTCAGAAAACGAGAAACTCAAAGAACTGCGGCTGTATTCTTCCTCAGGAAGCTTGGTACAGGTTGTTTCAGATATTAACGCCACAGTGTTTAAACTTCCCTTTACGTTTTCGGAAGGCTATTATTTCCTTAAAGTAAGCACTGACAGCACTGTAGAAACGTATAATGTAATTAAATAGGGATTTGATGGTTGTTTTCAAGATGTGTGTAATTAAGAAACGATTTTAGTTCTACTAATCTTTTAATCCCGTAAATCCTGATTCAGACTTTTTTGCTGATTTCTCTCGTCTGAATCTGGATTCGTGGGATTTTGGGATTAATGGGATTGGTTCTCGTATAAAAAATCAAGATCTACCGACAAATTTGATTGTCTATACGGCTTTAGACAATTTCAATCCTAACCCGTTGTTGGTGTTTTCACCAACAACCATCAAAGGGGAATTTACCGCAAACAGGGTATTTGCTTTTATGCATAGAATTAGAACTTGATGAACACTTAAAAATAGGGTTTTACTCCGCCACGATATGGGATTGGAAAAAGCCCTAAAGCAAGATCAATATATAGAAATGGTGCTGGGCAGCTAGTTATTTGTTGGTGAAAACACCAACAAAAAGGGGAGTAAAAAGATTGCCTTATTGGGGCAATCAGCTGAGACTAACTGGGATGTCCCTATACCCTCTGCTTTAACGCCCTTCTTCCTTTAGGAGAAGGGTAAGGGGATGCGGTCGTTCGAAATATCTAGACGAGACAATTATAATAATCCAAAAATCCTGAAAATCCAGATTCAGACAAGAGAGTGCCCCCACAAGTAAGGTACTTAGATCAATTCCCCTCAGATCCTATGGTTAAAAGAGGCTCTGACCGGGCGGCAATCTTCTGCTTTAAAAACAAAAAGTTCCAAGCGGATGCTTGAAACAGTTTTTGTTTTTAAACCCAAATACTCCTTCTACTTCTCAAAATAATCGTATCCAATGCTTTTTACGGCTTTTTCCACGCTGTTTTTATCTTGAATCTTATGTAACACCACAACATACTCATCTGATTCGGTATCAATAAATCCGAGTTGAAGACCTTTTTCCCTAAGCGCTTTATCAAAATCTTCCAGGACGTGATCCGCCGAAACACTCGTTTCGCCATCATAGTTTGTAGCTGTGGGCAACCTCACCGTAACATCGGAATGGTTTTTCAGACATGAATTTAACAGCCATTCCAAATCTTCTATGCCGGCGCTCAAATCCATCCTCATTATAAATGGGATATCTTCGTCGTCCAGAAGATCCATAAAATAATTGAGCGTAGTAAAATATTCATCATCTCCGTCATAGTTCTCAAGCGTATCAATAAACTGGTGGATTTTTACATTATCTGGCTTGTTATAAACACATAGGTTGGTTAGCTGCCGGTATGCCGCTCTTTGAGTTTCGCTTAGGGGCTGAAGGCTGGCTTCCGAAGGCACCTTTACTGCCGCTTTAGGAGTAATTTCCACGATGAGCTTTAGTTCACGGAGTGTGTTTTCTATTTTTGAGATAATCCCGGGATCGTCAACAGCTTCATGTAGTTCGGGTATGTGAAACCATTCTACATCCTTGCCACCATTGCACTTTCTCAGTTCTATCTCGTTGCCTACTTTGGCGATAAAATAAAACTCCGACGGAAAGTTGAAGTCTTTTTCGTCGTAAAATATAATGGAACTTGGTAGATACAATTTCCCCCTTGATGAATTGTAGTAAATTCCGTCCTTTCGAAGTTCATTTTTTTTAAATGTTTGATTGTTTACACCCTGGAGATTAACCAAATAAGAGTTTGAAAGTTCCGAGTAATTGAATATCCGGGAATCGGTGTTGTCAAACAAATAATCAAATAAGGCAAGGTTGATGAACTCATTCTCAATCGCTTGTCCGGCTATTTTTTCTTCTTTATAATAGATGCGTGGCATAATTAGTTTTTTAGATATTGTTTTGAAGTTTTTTAATCCTTTGCCGGAACTATAAGGTATTCCACATTAGCATAGCTCGGTTTCGACTTTGGAACTGTTATTCTATCACAATGCCATGTTCTAAAAGAACAGCTTCATTCGCTTTTCGTATAGTTTCATTTCCTTCGTAAAAAAGTTCTACCTTTTTTAAGTTGGGAAACTGTTTTACATCTTCAAAAGACTGGATATTAAATTCATCTGTTTCCCCGCTGAAAAAGGGATACAATGCAAAATAAATATCGCTTCCTCCACATTGGTCTATGTCGATTATTTCATGTGCAAATTTTCTGTCTATTTCCAGCTGCTCAAACCAGGCTCTTGCCTCGGGAATTATATCATATCCTTCTTTTTCAGTGTCTATTTTGCGTTCCGTATATCTTTCTGCAAATTCCCTGATATTAAAAACAGGCTGAATGAGCTGCTTCTCATACATAAGGATTTGGACTACACACAACTTAAAATTAAAGTCCGTCAACACCATTTTTTCACCTGCTATTGGCTGCAGCTTGTACTTATCGGGATCTTTTAAAGGTTCCGGCTCATATCCATCTATTTGGATGCCTAGTATATCATTATCGTTATCGAGTAATAGGTGTAAGTCATACTTCCCAACTTGAACAGTCACAATTTTATCCTTTTCCTTTTTTCTTTTTATAGAAATATTTTGGTATGATAGACCATTAATGTTCAATGAGCCTCCAAAATCAGCTGCCGGGAGAAATTGGTAATTTTTCTCCCTCCTGAGTGAAATCGATAATGTGTCTACAATTTTATCTTTTGCATGTACGAATAGCCCGAGCTGATCCCAGGTATAAATAGTGCTATATTTGCTTTTATTGCGCCTCGCTTTTCCAAACATCTGCTGCAGAAAGCCAATGGATACTGGCAACTGAAACAAAATGTTATTTATTACTATACCGGCTTCGGTAATGTCTATTTGAAATTCCTTGCTTAATTCTGCATCCATAACAATCTAAAATAAAGATTTGGGAAGTTTTTGCGCCGTTTCCGAACCTACAAGAACGACAATCATACTTTCGTCTACTGTCCGGACCAGGTGGCATCTTTTTACAGTAATTTTTCCTGGTCTAAAATAGTATTTGTGTATGCCGTGTTTTGAATGTGAAAGCAAACAGCAACAACAAAATATTCTTCTTGCGATCCCAGAGCTTTTTGGTAATAGTAGTTCCAGTTCTGGTGTTGTACGTCAACGTTTTTCTTTTGCCAAAACAATCAGAGCGTCAAAAAGTGCCACATAGCTTAAGGTTCTTCAAAAGATTCACCGTCAAACCAATCAATGTCTTCTTCTTTTAGGCCATATTGTAATAATACCTCAATCATTTTATGGTATATTTTAAATTGTCTTCAACGAATATTTCGTTCTGTTATAATTTTTTTCGTCTGGGTTGCACACATAATTTTAACC
>CAMPJM010000208.1 GCA_946886805.1 uncultured Flammeovirgaceae bacterium
TCTTTTAAAGCCTGGTCATCGTTTGCCAAAAAGGTATCATGGTATTGTATTTTATTTTCACAGGATAAATTGGCAATTACATCTCCCACCAAAACACACTGTTTGCGCTCGCCTAGTTTTGTTAAGGCACTGTTAAGGCTAGTATCAGTATCTGACTGTCCGCCAACAATTAATTTCCGATCGCTTTCTTTCCATTGGCTTAAAAAAGGTGCCATTTGAGCGCTACTCAGGTTGGGCGCAATGGATATTGTCTCATTGATAACTTTAACCTCCTTTGAATAGTTATAAGCTTCCTCCCTGCCAGGATAAAATGGTTCCCTCAATGGGATATTTATATGTACCGGTCCTTTAGATCCGACGTTGCAAAGGTTGACCGCCTCGGATACAATCCTTTCTGAATGCCAAACGCTTTCTGCATTATCCAGCACTGTAGGCAGCTGATAACTTTTTAGAATATGTTTTCCATAAATTTCCTGTTGGCGGATAGTTTGGCCATCCCACTGATCAATCCATTCCGGAGGGCGATCTGCGGTAAGCACCAATAATGGAATATGCCTAAAAAAAGCCTCTGCAATTGCCGGGGCATAATTATATGCCGCTGAGCCTGAGGTACAAATAAGCACAACCGGTTGCTGCAGGTAATTGGCCATTCCCAAGCCTATAAATGCGGCAGATCTTTCATCACTAATTGTATAAGTATCAATGTTGGGATGCCTTACAAAAGCAAGGGTAAGGGGGGCGCATCTTGATCCCGGCGAAAGAATGGCTTTTGTAATTCCTTTTTGAAAACAGATCTCAGCAATATTGGCAATAGCTTGAAGCTTCATAAAGCTCTTTTTAGTGCAAATTAAAAAATCCTTTGCAATTAATGGCGATTTTTGGAATGTTTCAAGGTAAAAGTAAAATCAAAATAAAAAAGAATAAGCATCCTTTTCACATTCAAAACTTTTTCTTTATTCCGAATTTGAAAAAACAGGTATTATTATTGTATCAGTAGAAGCATTGACTAAAACTTTTAATTTTGATAACTATGAAAAATCTATTTTTATTATTTGCTTTTCTATCGTTTGGAACAATGGCTTTTGCCCAGAATCATAATAATAGTTCTGTTCCCCTTATTACGGTTACTGGAGAATCTACTGTAAAGGTGAAACCAGATGAAGTGACATTAAATTTTGGAGTGGAAACAAGAAATATGGATGCGAAGGTTGCTAAATCAGAAAACGATAAGTTAATGAGCGACATCCTCAAATTCTTAAAAAGCCAAAATATTGATCCCAAAAATATCCAGACCGACTATGTGAGATTAAACTCTGTTTATAATCACGAAAAAGGAAAACAAGAAGGTTTTGTCGCAACCCAAATGGTGAATTTAAAGATCACTGACTTGAGTAAATATGAAGCGGTTTCCTCAGGAATTTTGGAAAGAGGCGTAAACCAGATCAATAATTTAGAATTCAGCACTTCAAAACTGGAAGAACACAAAGCAGAAGCCAGAAAATTAGCAATAGTATCCGCTAAAGAGAAAGCAACTTCATTGGCAAGTGAGATAAATCAAAGTATAGGAAAAGCCTATTATATTGTGGAAGATTCCTTTCCTGTAGTGCCTTATTTGAGATATGGAGCTATGAAGGCGATGGATATGCAGGAAAGTGGCGGGGCAACAATTGCGCCAGGGGAAATTGAAATCAAAGGAAATATTTCGGTAAGCTTTCTATTAATGTAATCGACGACAGATACCTCCTTTAAACAGAGGAGGTATTTTTTACTTTATAAATAGGAACGATTATCAGCGAGAAGTTCGCCAACTTTTAAGCTGTTATCAGGTTGTAAATTGTCAATAAATTCACCTTCACAATTATAGACCCCTAATGATCCATTAGTCCGGCAAGCTGGATCTACTACCGAAGTGATATAAACCGATCTTCCTTCCAAAGACCCGGAGTAAATATTGGTTATACAACTATATTCCTCAATTTCGGCCTTCACTACTCTCAATCCCGCAGAATGTTCCAATGAAGTGGGGCAATTTTCCGTATAAAAATCGCTTTTCTCACAGCTAAATAAAACAAGTGGAAAAAAAAGCAAGTAAATCAATCTCATTTTCAAAATTATTAGGTCAACCAGGCAAATCAAATAACAGGGGTTATAGGCATTCATTATTAAAGACACCGATTGGATTAAAAAAGTTGTATTGGAAGGCAGAATTAAATTCTTTGTAACCACTCAGGTATAATGACGAAATAATATATCGTCATTCTAAAGCCTAAGGATAGGAAGGTTATCCGCGGCAGGCAAGATCTATTGTTTAGGAGATCGCATTGTCAATTAGACGTACTCTTAACTTGCTTAACTACGATGTAATTGTTATATCGCTTTCAAGACAAGGGCGTGTCGCAGCTAGAAACATGGGGCTTTTCGGTTTGTTGTTTTTAGTTTGATTTAATCAGCTCAATATCCATAAAGTGCGTCCAATTCTTCCCATCAGAAGATTGTTCCCAAGCTCCCGAAAACTCTTTATCTTGTTTTTTAAACCCACCTATGAACCTTAGATTTTCACCAAGAAAAGTCCACACTCCATCATTGCAATTAGCAGTCATAAAACCGGAATTTCCCTTATTATTATAATGCTGCATAGTATATAGGTTCTTCTGCTCATCAAATCCAATTATTTCATGGGTTTCATTTTTGTCACCGCCTACGAAAACGTCTACTTTGTGCAATAGAAAAAATCCTCCTGGTAACCATTCGTAAGTATCTGTTCCGAATATTTTCACTTCAGGAGCTGTATCTGATTCCGGAATCTTTCCTGTAGTGTTCCATTCACCTACAAATTTGTTCAGCTGTTCGTATTCAAACCTTTTATTTTTCATAGCTATTGATTGTTTCAATTTCTGAAAATTACTCTCGCAATTTACCAAGTTCAATACAGAATTTTGAGGGTAATATTTGACAATCTTGATGGGGCATATTTGTCATTTTTTATTGTTGGGTGTATCTTTCTCACAATGACCGTCAACGCTTCTTTCTATGCTCTGATGCCGTTTTAAAACGACATCACTATCCCCCAGATATAGATAGTGAAAAGTAGAAAAGTATACCTACCTACAAAACCGACCATAGATTATATCCTCGTATTAGCTCTCTTTTTTTTCTTTCATTTTCAGGAAATTCAGTGGTGTCATAACAGCAATTTTTGAATTTCTGTAATCCTTTACATTTCGTGTTATAATAGCATCTAAACCTTTAATTGTCAATGCTGAAGAATATTGAATAGCGTCCTCAAAATCTTTAAAGTCATTTTTTAGGGCTTGTATTACTTCTTTCTTTGTTGTTCCGATAATTTCAGTCATTTCTGTTAGAGTTTCCACAACCTCAAGTGTTTTCCTATGTCCTAAAAATTTCCTAACGATATAGTAAATATTGTTAATGCTTACAGCAGATAGATACAAGACAACATTGCCCTTTTCATTCAGTTCAAAAAGTTCGCTTGCCGGATTTGCGTGAGGTTCTCTATCTGTAAAAAAGTCAATGACTACATCTGAATCTATAAACAGTTTAAACGCCATATTTTTTAGATAATTCTTCGGTTAAAGTTTCTTTATAGTCGATTTTTTCGTCGGTTTTGATGATTCCTCTTAGCTTTCTGACCTTGGGCGAAAGTTGCTTTTCTTCAATTTTTATTCTATTTACAGTTACCAGTTTGAAGTAGTTCTCAACCATCTCAGAAAGACTTTGCCCTTTCTCTTTGGCGTACTTTTTGGCCATTTCAATAACCTCTTTTTCTATGGTCAAGGTCAATTTAGTATTCATAATGCTTTTTCAACAAAAATACGTGTTTCTATTTCAAAAGGCAACACGTGTTGGGTATTGACTAAGGCAAGATTTACCAGCCCTACTTTTGTCAATATCATAGTCAGCCGTGCTTTCCTACTGAGTACTATCAATTACACCTCATTTGCCACCCTTCCAAACTTATTTCTGTACTCGATTGGAGTAAGCCCTGTAATCTTTTTAAATATGTCTCTAAATGCCTTCGTATCCGTATAACCTACATCAAACATTGTCTCTGTTACGTTCTTTCTTGATGCTTCAAAAAAACTTTTGGCAGCTTCTATTCTCACTCTTTGTATGTACTCTATGGGTGTATTGTTCGTAGCCTCTTTAAATCTTCTTTCAAAGGTTCTACGGCCTGTATTAACTAAATTTGCCAAGGTTTCTATGGTTATCTTTTCACAATAATGCTTTTCAATATAATCCTGCACTTTTTGAATATCAGGATCACCGTGAGTTCGCTGACCTCTGAATATAGCGAATTGGGATTGACTATCTCTCCCAATATCTAATGCAAAATATTTTGAAATCATTACTGCTGTTTCTCTATCAGCAAACTTTTCAACCAGGTATAATATTAGATTCCATAAGCTACTTGCCCCACCACTGCTGTAGATATTCCCATGTTCTGTTATAATAGCCCCGTCTTCTACCTCCACATCCGGATATCTTTCTTTAAATTCATTAATATGCGCCCAATGGGTGGAGCATTTTTTACCATTGAGCAAACCTGTTTCAGCCAACAAAAAAGCACCAATACACAAGCTGGCAAGACTTGCACCTTTTTCGTGTAGCTCCTTAAAATAAGGGATCGCTTCTGCATTGGCTTGTACTCCTTTGGCGGCATCTCCAAATGTAGGTGGTATAATAAGCAAGTCTGTGGCGGTCACATCTTTGAGCAACCGATCTGTTTTTATAGTGTATTCGCCATTGTTGGCAGGTACATATTCGTGTAAACCCACATACTCTACTTTAAAAATCGGCTTTTTGCCAAATGCAGTTAAAAACTCATTGGCGGTATTAAAGGTTCTAAATGGGGGTGTAACGGCTTCAATTACCCCATATTCAGGTACAAAGACAGAAATTTGCATGCCGAGCGAGTTTTAAGCTACAAGATAAAAAATAGTTTTGTCATTATTTACCCCTAAAGTTGTCATTTTTACAATAGCCCTAATTTCACAGGATATTATACTTTTGAATTGTAAAGTTTAATAAACGAAAAAACAAAATAACAATGGCAGAAGTAACAAGAATTACGGTAGAAGCAGCAGTAAATGCTCCCGTAGCAAAAGTTTGGGAGGCTTGGAATACACCAGGCGACATTATGCAATGGAACACAGCTGACCCGAGTTGGCACACTCCAAGCAGTGAAAACGACTTGAGAGTTGGCGGCAAGTTTAAGAATAGAATGGAAGCCAAAGATGGCAGCTTCGGTTTTGACTTTGAAGGCACTTATGATAAGGTGGAACCACACAAGGAAATTACTTACACAATGAGTGATGGGAGAACCGCTACTACTTTGTTTACAGCGCAAAATGGTGAAACAACTATAGCCACCACATTTGATGCCGAAACAGAAAATGATCCTGAATTTCAGAAACAAGGATGGCAGGCAATCTTGAACAATTTTGTAAAATATGTTGAATCCAAATAATTAATAAACCATAACTATTTTAACAATATGAAAAAGAATAAAATAATCTTTTGGGTGGCAACTATCATCATAGTACTCTGGGAAGGTGTAATGCCACTAAGCACCGTGCTTTTTGCACCAGAATATGTCAACGCAGGTACAAAACCATTGGGCTATCCTGATTACTTTGCCTATGCATTGATCATCTGTAAAGTACTGGGAGTAATCGCCATTGCCTATCCTAAAGCACCAGCTAAGCTAAAGGAATGGGCGTATGCAGGCCTCACATTTAATTTAATTTTTGCATTTATCAGTCATGCATATGTAGATAAAAACATCGGTTTTATGCTAATGCCACTTGTGGTACTGGGTATTCTTGCAGTTTCTTATGTTTATAACAACAAAATTCAATGGCAAAGACAAACTACCAAACAATCGATGAATACCACCGAGGATTTAGCGGTGAAACTTTAGATCGCATGCAGACGATCAGAAAAATTATTAACGAGGTGGTGGCCGAGGCAGAGGAAACTATTAGTTATCAAATACCTTGCTTTAAATACAAGGGTTATCTGATCTACTACTGTGCATTTCCTAAACACATTACCTTATCAAATCCCTATAGTGAGGCGTTTTGGGAATATTTCAAGGCAGATTTGGAGGGGTATAAAACAAGTAAGTCTGCTATCCAAATTCCAATGGCTAAACCGCTGCCTGAAAAGCTCATTGAAAAAATTGTAACATTCAGGAAAACGGAGAATGAGGAAAAGGCAGGGAAGGGAAAGTAGGGAGTTGGAGACAAACAGATGCTCTAAGCAGTATGTAATTAGTAATAGGCAAAAATGCAATTGACAGTAGACAAAAAAGAAAAATTCGGAAGCAAGGCTCAACTTCGCAATGCCGTCAGGCATGAACGATTTTGTTAACCTGGAATTTATTCCAGGGCAAGAAGAAACTCCGGAAATTTTGGAAAACTAGGAGATAAAAAGTATCTACTAAATAGGAACAAGAGTAATTAATCACACAACTAAATTCTATAAAAATGAAAAATAACACAGTTTCACTACACAGAGTAATCAAAGCAAGCCCGGAAAAGATTTTTAAGGCATTTGCAGATCCAGTAGCAAATTCCACCTGGTTTCCACCTTATGGTTTTGTATGCACCGTACAGCAAATGGACTTTAAGGTAGGTGGTAAGTTTAAAATGACCTTCATTAATTTCAGCACAGGAAATGGACATTCTTTTGGTGGGGAATACCTTGATATAAAACCAAATGAATTTATTAAGTATGTCGATAGGTTCGACGACCCCAACCTACCCGGAGAAATCACTACCACCGTATGGCTGAACAAGGTTTCTTGCGGCACCGAGCTTAAAGTGTTACAAGAAGGAATTCCGGACGCAATACCGACAGAAATGTGCTATTTAGGTTGGCAGGAATCGCTGGAGAAATTGATAAAACTTGTAGAACCTGAAATTCCTGACGCTTAATTTGTCTGCTATGGTTGAGCATAATCATGCTAAATTAACAAGTGCTATTTTCGTAACATTTTCCGGAAATTGTAAAAAGGCACTTACATTTTACCAAACTTGCTTTGGCGGCACATTGCA
>CAMPJM010000209.1 GCA_946886805.1 uncultured Flammeovirgaceae bacterium
AATTATACTTTTATTCAAAATTTTTCTTATTCACCTCGGTTGCCCCTGACTTACTAACAATCATGCTCAACTCCTCAACAGAAAGTTTATTTTTAGCTAAGTCAATTGCCATAATATGCTTGTCATCAGTACTTCTCAAATCAAAGATTCTTGGTCTGCCGTAAGGTTTAAGATTGGACGTGATCATAAAAACAGCCACCATACCAAGAGCAGATAATAAAACCGTTAACTCAAAAGTAACCGGAATAAAAACCGGAATCGGGATATAATCTTTTCCTCCAATAATCATTGGCCAATCATAGCCCATCATTCCAATCATCATTACCAAAGCCAAGGTAGTTCCTAATAAACCAAAAAGGAAGGCTACAATTGGTAATCTTGATTTCTTATAGCCCAACGCGTGTTCCAAGCCATGCACGGGAAATGGCGTAAATACTTCGTATATTTTTACACCACTATTTCTTACATCTTTAACAGCCTGAAGAAGCACATCCTCATCACTGTAGATCCCTAATAAAAAATTCTTATCGCTTTCCATAAATTATCTTGCTTTTGTCCCAGATGAAGATTTTAACACACTTTTTACTTCGGCCATATTTATAACAGGGAAGAATTTGGCAAAAAGGAAGAACAAAGTAAAAAACAAACCAAATGTGAATATGTATACGCCCACATCATATATTGTAGGATAGAACATCGCCCAACTTGATGGCAAATAATCTCTATGCAGTGAAGTAACTATGATTACAAATCGCTCGAACCACATTCCAATATTTACAATTATCGATAATATGAAGGTGGCAGCAATACTGGTTCTTATTTTCTTAAACCAGAATAATTGAGGTGAAATAACATTACAGGTCATCATACATGCGTATGCCCACCAGTAAGGTCCGGTTGCTCTGTTTAAGAAAGCGTACTGCTCTGCTTCCACTCCTGAATACCATGCAACAAAAAACTCAGTTATATAAGCTATACCTACAATTGAACCTGTGATAATGATCACGATATTCATCAGTTCAATATGAGTGATGGTGATGTAATCCTCAAGTTTATAAACTTTTCTGGTAACCAACATCAGCGTCAGTACCATCGCAAAACCTGAGAAAATAGCCCCTGCAACGAAATATGGAGGAAATATAGTAGTATGCCATCCCGGAATAACTGAAGTTGCAAAGTCCATTGATACAATAGTGTGTACTGAAAGCACCAAGGGGGTTGCCAAACCAGCCAAAATCAAGGAAACAGATTCGTAACGCATCCATGTTTTAGCAGCACCATCCCAGCCCATACTTAAAGCTCCGTAAGCAATTTTTGCTATTGGTCCTTTTGCCCTGTCTCTGATTGTAGCAAAATCAGGAATTAAACCTATGTACCAGAATACAAGTGAAACGGTGAAATAAGTACTGATGGCAAAAACGTCCCAAAGAAGAGGTGAATCAAAGTTTACCCACAATGGCCCGAAAACGTTAGGTAACGGCAATGCCCAGTAAAATCCTAACCAAGGCCTTCCCATGTGAACTACAGGAAATAAAGCAGCACACATTACGGCG
Source organism: uncultured Flammeovirgaceae bacterium (assembly GCA_946886805.1). Next base: position 1,554 of record CAMPJM010000209.1, read on the forward strand.
AAAATTGTCATTGCTTCAGCTGCTCTGTTAATAGAAGTTCTCCATTTCTGTCTGAACAACAAAAGTACTGCTGAAATTAGTGTTCCTGCGTGACCTATACCAACCCACCAAACGAAGTTGGTGATATCCCAGGCCCAACCGATTGTTTTATTCAAACCCCACATTCCTATTCCATGCCATACAGTCATCCAAAGGGCATAACCACCTACGCCAAGTAATGTCAGGGAGATAGCCATGGCCAACATCCATGATTTTGTTGGCTTTCCCTCTACCTGCCTGCAAATGTCTTCGGTAACATCGGATATAGTTTTGCCTCCCGTAACTAAAGGCTCACGTACTGGTGAAGTAACCTGCATATTATTTATTTATTAGTTCTTGAGTTTTAATTAATATTTTAAACAGATTCAACTGTATTAGCAATAGTATCCGCTTGCTCTTCATCCTTATTCCTTATCTTAGTCAAATACCAAATATTAGGTTTGGTATTGATTTCTTCCAACACGTGATATGCTCTTGATTTTACCTCTGTTTCCAACAGTTGCACAATTTTACTGTCTTCGTTGTTCATGTCCCCAAAAGTAATAGCATCAGCAGGGCAAGCATTGGCACAAGCTGTAGTGATATCTTCGTCAGTTGGGCGTCTTCCTGCTAATTTAGCTTGCAATTTTCCGGCTTGTATTCTCTGTACACAGAAAGTACATTTTTCCATTACCCCTCTTGATCTAACAGTAACATCCGGATTTAAGACCATTTTACCAAGATCGTTGTTCATCGAAATGTTAACAGGGAATTGATCATTGTCATGATATTTAAACCAGTTAAACCTACGCACTTTATAAGGGCAGTTATTGGCGCAATATCTTGTACCGATACACCTGTTATAGGTCATCTGGTTTAATCCTTCAGTACTATGGGTGGTAGCCACTACAGGGCACACCGTTTCGCAAGGTGCATTATTACAATGCTGGCACAACATTGGTTGGAAAGTAACTTCAGGATTTTCCGCAGCTATTTCAAGTCCGTCCCTATCGTCAGGGGCGGCATCGCTGCTATAATACCTGTCAATTCTCATCCAAAGCATATCTCTCCTGTTGAGAACTTCCTCTCTACCTACCACAGGAACGTTATTTTCAACATTACATGCTACGGTACAAGCTCCACAGCCTGTACATGAGTTAAGGTCTATCACCATACCCCAGTGGTGATTTGGGTATTTATGGCCTTTCCAAAGAGAGACCATACCAGGTGCTTTAAAACCTTCCGACGTAGAAATTTGTGGTTTATAACGACCGGCAGAAGGATCTTTTACATATTTTGATAAGATAGACTCCTGGATCACATTTTCTCTACCCATATAGGTTTGGTGGGTTTGTGTCTGCGCTATCGCGTAAGTACCATCAGCCTTTTCAACGGTAACTCCTGAGGTGATATCATATTTATAAGTACCATCTTCAGAAAGTGTCACAAAGGGGAAAGCATTAATACCAACTCCATTGGCCACTTTACCGGCTTTCGTTCTTCCGTAACCCAAAGCTAAACCAACTGTACCTTTGGCCTGGCCAGGCTGAACCATCGCAGGCAATGTAACTGTAGTTCCATTAACAGTAAGATTGACCAATCCTGATTTTCCTTCTACTGGTGCAACGCCTAACTCATCAGCCATAGATTTGGAAATGGTGAGGTAGTTATCCCAGGAAGACTTTGTAACCGGATCAGGAAGTTCCTGTAACCATGGGTTATTGGCATGAACGCCAGTGCCAATACCTAATTTTTCGTATATTATTAGTTCAAGCTCTTTATTATCAGCGGCATATTTCTTATTTATTCTTTGAGAAGCCGCGGCTGGATTTCCACTATAAGAAGCAGAAGGAACAGCTTCCATACCATCTTGTAATATGCCGGTTGAATTGGAAACTTCAAGCACCCCGTCGTGAAGGCTCTTGTTCCAAAACATATCGAAATCACCCGTTTGAGTGGCAAAATAGCTATTTCTCCAGGTGTTTTGCAGATACTCATAATAATCTGTCACTGCACTTTCTGACCAGGTTAGCAAACTAGATTGTGCCTGCCTTGTTTTGAAAATAGGCGTTATTGTAGGTTGACCAAGACTAAGGTGTCCCTTTTTTGGTTCTGCGTCATTCCAAGATTCAAGAAAATGATGGTCTGGAGCAACATATTGCACTAATGAAGAAGTTTCATCCAATCTGTCATTAGTGGCTATCGAGAGTTTTAACTTTCCTAATGCTGCAGCGATTTCCGCGCCTTGTGGATGGTCATAAACCGGGTTGACATTGTAGAAAATGACGGCGTCAATTCTCCCTACTTTTAGATCAGTAACAAATTGTGCCATTGCCTCATCATTTCCCTGACGCATAAATATCGGTGTATCGATATCTATTGTGTTACCATAGTTGCCTAGTTGGTTATTGATGGCATTCACAAGTACCTGCACATCCGGGTCATTTGAACCAGACACGACCAATGATTTGCCTCTGGCTGCAAGTAAATCCTTTGCTGCTTTTTCAAGATTGGGAATATTTCCGATATCTGATGAGCCGCCTATACTTCCACCAACTAATTTGTACAAAGAAGCTAAGACAAGTCCTTCCTGAGAAGGTTTAATAGGAGTTCTATAATCTGCATTCGCACCGGTTATAGATAAATTAGATTCAAATTGGTAATGCCGCGACATTGTCTTTTTGCTATCACCAATTTTTCTGGTTTTGCTATATTGCTTGGTAAACTCTATAGGCGAAATCCAACTTCCCAAGAAGTCGGCTCCAAAACTAACGATGACATTTGCTTTGGAGAAATCATAAGAAGGGACAATTGCCTGGCCAAAAGTAGCCTGATTGGCTTTCACAATTCCATATGAAGAGCGGGCATCGTAGCTTATGTGTTGGGCAGCAGCATATTTATTTTTGAAATCCTGTATAACCTTTTTCGTCGTTGGGCTTACAACAGTATTGCTTACTATTCTAATACGACCGCCAGAAGCGTTAACGGACTTCAACTTAGCTAATACTTCTTTATCAAGGGCTTCCCAGGTAGCTAATTTATTATTTACATATGGACCTATGAGGCGTTCCTGATCATATAGAGAAAGGATAGAAGCCTCTACTTGAGGGTGCATTCCGCCTTGGAAAACCTTTGACAGATCGTTTCCTGCTAATTTTATTGGCCTACCTTCCCTTGTTTTTACTACAACACTACAAGTGTCGCCGCCATTGATATAGGTGGAAGCATAATAATTAGGTATTCCTGGATCAATTTCTACAGGCTTATTGAGGTAAGGGATAGCTTTTCTGATAGGGGCTTCGCAAGCTGCCAATGACGCCGCTGCTATACCAAAACCCATCATTTTTAAGAAATCTCTTCTAGAACTGCCTTCTCCACCACTATTCTTATTTATTGGTAAATACTCCGGGAATTCCTTGTGAGCATTCTTTATATATTCAGGATCATTAGATAATTGTTCAATACCTTTCCAGTACGTTTTCTTATTATCTTTCATGTTTATTCAATTAATTGTTTTATCATAACATTGCCATTGCTCTACCCACAATAAAGGGCGGATTCAAATTTAAATGTTATTCGCTTTTTGTTACCTTCGAATCCTTTTACTCAAATCAATTAATAATGGCATTTCGAACACTCAAGTCCACCAATATCATTCACAGTCATCGGTTCTTTACTTACCGATGAATGTAACTGTACGAGTTTATCATAATATTCATTATCTCCATTTATTTCCGTTTCACGGTGGCAGTTTATACACCATCCCATAGTTAATGGAGCATGTTGCCTTACTACAACCATTTCTTCAACAGGACCATGACAGGTCTGGCATTCCACCTCTCCTACCGCAACATGTTGCGCATGATTAAAATAAGCCAGGTCAGGAAGATTATGTATTCTCACCCATTCGATTGGTTCGTTATTTTCCAATGCTGCATAGATTTTCTTTATTTCAGGCGATTCTGTCTTAATAATGCTATGACAGTTCATACAAATATTGGCAGAAGGGATATTGGCATTCTTGCTTTTTCTAACGCCTGTATGACAGTAATTACAATCTATTTGGAATTCACCGGCATGTAAAGCATGTGAAAAAGCGATTGGCTGGGTTGGTGCATATCCTTGTTGAACACCTATCGTGAAAAGTCCTTCAATTACGGCTCTCAGAACCATAGCAACGAAAATAAAAGTTAACAAGCCTATAAAGCCTTTACTTTTAAAAATATCACCAACTTTAGACTTTCGATCCAGTATCTCACGATCATCAGTATCGAGATCAGGCTTGTTCTTTAAAAACTTGGTTAATACTACAACAAGAAGAATTAAAACAACAAGAATAAGGATCAAAACAAATATGAAACCTGCAATAATAAGCGTTAAATATTCTGATGATATTGCGCCACCGTCGCCTGCCACAGGATCACCAGCAACAGTAGTGGTGTCTCCATCTACGGTAACCGGACCCTCAGCAGCAGCTTTTGATTCTTGTTCGATATAGGCTAAAATTGACAAGATCTCTGCTTCAGAGAAATAATCAAAGCTCGGCATTTGCATCTTACCAAACTCCTCATATAAAGCTACAGCGGTTTCGTCGCCGCTTTGGATTACCTTTTGAGAGTTTTGAATAAATTTGAGCAGCCAATCTGTTTCACGACGTTCGGTAACGCCCGCTAATGCCGGCCCTACAACTTTCTGAGTAAGGGAGTGACAAACGGTACAGTTATTTGTAAACAGTGCTTTTCCCTGTTCAACAGCGGCAGGATCTAAAGCAGCATCACTACTTTCATCTCCGGCAGCTTCATCCTGGCTGATCTGGCTTTCAGTTTGCTCAGCAGTTGCTTCCACGGTATCAGCTGAAGCCCCTTCAGCTTCCTGACCAAAAGACTGTTGGCTACCAAACATAAAAAATCCTGAAAACAGGACTGTAAACAGGAGCCGATTAAATAGCATTTTCAATAACATTATATTTTCTTCTTTAGGCATACTTCGTTCTACTCTTAAGACAGCGCAAATGTACTATGAGAGATTTCTTTTTCAAATAAATTTTATCCACATTTTATTACATTCTATAGACTTAAATAGACATAAACCCCCAATTTGATCGAAAAACAAGCACATGGTTCCCAAAACGGCGTTGGAAACAAATAATTTAGAATGGTTATAAATAACAAGGGGCCTAATAATAGCGTTTCCCAGCCTGAATTTTAAGGTATACTCACCAAAACATCGGATTCTGACAAACCAACAAACGGGTTTAATAACACTTAGCTAAAATACGGGTTATCATAAATAGTTAAATTTATCAAATGTTATTTGACAGAATATTATTGCCGGTTGGTGTGTAAAAGAAAGGAAATGCATCCATTGAACAGTTTCCTGGTCTGATGTTCGACCTATACTATATAATATATATATATTCATTATTTTAAGATTGTAACTAATTATGGATACCACCTTAGAAAA
>CAMPJM010000210.1 GCA_946886805.1 uncultured Flammeovirgaceae bacterium
CCGCCAGCTGGCGGGTTTCAAATTATAACTCAAATATGTTAAAAGCGATTTCCCTGCGGTCGGACGGATTAAGTACCGGACGCTTACTTCAGTTTCTCTTAAATTCTAAAATCACAGTAGGTCATTTTTTAGATTTTCGCCAAAAACGAAAAAGAAAGGCTTTGTTATTTTAGTTTTTCTTAAATTTCTAAAATGTCTGGAAAGATTGGGTATAATTACAGAGTCGTCAGAAGGAACCAAAGGGAAATACTATGTTTTTAAAGAGTACTTGGAGTTGTTTAAGTAGTTAAGCTAATATTGAGGATGCGTATATTATTATAATGATATAAATATAAATCGTCATTTCTTGAATTCACGAAGAGAAACAAAGCGAATATCGGGAATGACGATCTTTTTCAGAGTCGTACTCAAGTTAATAATCAAAAATCCTCCTCTTCCATTTCGCTATTTCTTTTATATTTTGTATAATACAACCAACGCTTTTGCGGTTATAACACCTAAAGCCGGATGTCTATAATTTCTAGTGTCAAATGTCTAAAATCTCGTGTCTAATATCTAACCTCTAACCTCTAATATCTACTATCTAAAAATGGATATACTATTTTTAATTACCGGTTTAATTATTGGAGCCGGCATTTCATTCCTTTTTTTCAAGCTAAAGCATAATCCAGCCTCGCAAACTTCAATAGAAGCTTACAATTCCTTGGACAAGGAAAAATGTATTGGAGAGGAAAAACTAAATAACCTGAAACTGGCCCATGAAAAGCTGGAAGAGGACTTAAAACATAAAACTTTCTCAGAAACGGATCTTCGTGACAGCCTTATTAAAGCCCAAGCTGAATCCAAAAATCTTAAAGAAAAACTCGACAATCAGCAAAACGATATTGCGAAGCTTCACCAGCAAATGACCCTGCAATTTGAAAATATGGCAAAACAAATTCTTGATCAGAACGCTAAAAGCTTCTCTAATATACAGCAGGAAAGAATAGGGTTGATCCTCAACCCACTAAAAGAAAAAATTACAGCTTTTGAAAAAAAAGTGGAGGATACTTATAATCTTCAGGCTTTGGAAAGCGGAATTTTAAAGCACGAAATCAAACAATTGGCTTCTCTGAACCTCCAAATGAGTGAAGATGCCAAAAATCTTACCACTGCCTTAAAGGGGGATAACAAAATACAAGGAAATTGGGGAGAAATAGTTTTGGAAAGGGTATTGGAAGGTTCTGGTCTCAAAAAAGATGTTGAATATATCATCCAAGGAACTGATATGCAGTTGAAAGATGAGGAAGGGAGGCATCTGAAGCCAGACGTAATCATTTTACTGCCGGAAGAAAAGCATATAATAATTGATGCAAAGGCTTCTTTAAAGGCCTATGAAGCTTATGCGCATTGTGAAAACCAGGAAGAGCAACAGAGATGCCTTCAGCAGCATATATTTTCCATTAAAAATCATGTAAGGCTATTGAGCGAAAAATACTACCAACAAGCTGCTGGATTAAACACACCAGATTTTGTCATTATGTTTTTGCCAATTGAAGCTTCCTTTTCAGCTGCCCTGAAATCAGACAATGGTGATATCTTTAATTATGCTTGGGAAAGAAAAATTGTAATTGTAAGTCCGACTACCTTACTAGCTACTTTACGAACCGTAGCCTCCATTTGGAAAAATGAAAAACAGAATAGAAATGCGCTAAAAATAGCTGAGGAAAGTGGCAGACTCTACGATAAATTTCATGCTTTTGTAAATGACCTGGAAAAAATTGGAAAAGGGATACAATCGAGCCAGGGCGCTTATGATGAGGCGATGAAAAAATTAAGCCTGGGAAAAGGAAACTTGATGAACCGGGCCGAAAAGTTGAAGTTGATGGGTATAAACACTAAAAAAACCCTCAAGGCCAATAATCTATTTACGGAAGAGGAATTGGAAGGAAATGCACTAATAGACAATCCCTTAGGTTTAGATATAGAAAATAAATAATAGTATAATCAGCAAGATCATGACAATATACATCAAAGCATCAACCTGAATGTATTTCTGCCATCTGTTAAAGTATTCTTTTAATTTTTTCAAATTCTAATATCTAGCTAATGATGTAACAATGTGTAAATGTATTAATTTCTAATTTGCTAGGTTCCTAATGTGTAAATTTTCCTTGTGGGAGATTTAGTGTTGCTAAAATTTTAAAAAGCCAAAACCATAAATGGCCCAATTGAACACAATTCACAAATCAGCACATCAGTAATCAGCAAATTATATCCCTTGGCTTTTTAACCTTTCTTTGCTTATTTTACATCATGACTAGAAAATGGATTTCCAAGACACCGCCACTTGATGAGGATATTTCCAGCTTATCCCGGGAGATCAATGTAAACCATTGTCTCGCATCAATCTTAGTGCAAAGGGGAATCACAAGCTATGACCAGGCAAAGTATTTTTTTAGGCCTTCCCTTAGCCATTTGCATGATCCATTTCTTATGAAAGACATGGACAAAGCAGTTGCAAGGCTACAGGAGGCAGTAGAAAAAAAGGAAAGAATAATGGTCTATGGTGACTACGATGTAGACGGCACCACTTCTGTCGCTTTGGTATATGGTTTCCTCCATAAAATCTATTCCAACATTGAATATTATATACCTGACCGATATACCGAAGGCTATGGCGTGTCAATGCAGGGCATAGAATATGCGGCGAAAGAAAATGTAAAATTGATCATCAGCCTCGATTGTGGAATTAAGGCTAATGATAAAATTGCTGCGGCACTAAATAAGGGGATCGATTTTATAGTCTGCGATCACCACAGACCGGGAGAGGTATTGCCTCCGGCCATAGCGGTGCTGGATCCTAAAAGAAAAGACTGCGAATATCCATACAAGGAATTATCCGGTTGTGGGGTAGGGTATAAATTGTTGGAGGCCTATTGCATTCGGGAAAAAATCGATAAAAGTGAGCTTTTAAATTATATTGATTTAGTGGCCGTAAGCATAGCTTCAGATATAGTCCCAATCACTGGCGAAAATCGTGTGTTAGCCTACTATGGATTAAAGAAACTGAATAGCTCCCCTTTGCCCGGATTGAAAGCATTGATGGAATTAGGAGGACTGAAAGAAGAAATGGATATCACTTCTGTTGTTTTTGGCATAGGTCCGCGCATAAATGCAGCAGGCAGAATTGACCATGCAAAATATGCTGTGAAACTTTTACTTGCGGAACAAACCAAAGAGGCGGAAACTTTAGCAATTCCGATCAATAAGAATAATACCCGTCGCAAAGATGTAGACAGCAATATTACTTTGGAAGCCCTGGCGATGATAGAGGGCGATCTGTTATCTAAAGACGCTAAAAGCACAGTTTTATTTAAAAATGATTGGCACAAAGGCGTTATAGGCATAGTTGCTTCGCGATGTATCGAAAAATATTACAGGCCAACCATTATTCTTACAGAATCTAACAACAAAGCAACTGGTTCGGCACGGTCTGTGATAGGATTTGATGTATATGATGCCATCTCAGAATGTTCTGACTTGTTAGAGCAATTCGGGGGTCATATGTATGCAGCGGGATTAACCATGGAATTGGATAAAGTCACGGATTTTAAGCAAAAGTTTGAAGAGGTTGTCTGTCGAAAAATTAAGGAGGAGCATTTGATACCCCAGTTGGAAGTTGACCAATGCATCGATTTGAATTGCATCAATTTCAAATTTTATGAAATCCTCAAACAAATGGCTCCTTTTGGGCCAGGGAATATGCATCCCATTTTTATAACAGAAAATGTTTATGCCGCATCAAAGCCGCAACTTTTAAAAGGTGAGCATCTGAAACTTTCAGTAAAACAAGAAGGCTCTAATTTTAAAATCGATGCTATAGGATTTAAAATGGCTGAATATTTTCCGATGATAAGTAGCGGAATGCCGTTTAAAATTGCTTATTGCATAGAGGAAAATAACTACCGAGGAAACAGAACGCTGCAACTAATTCTGAAGGATATTAAATTTGAATAGGTTAACCCATTGTTTGAAATCAAAGTTAAGGATTAAAAATCATTGAAATTTAGTATTTTATTTAACCTTGCCCTCTCCTAAAGAGAGAGGGTGTAAATGGTCTAATTTTCAATGATTTTTATCAGGGTCGCATAATTCACACAACGGGATTATAAGATTAAACAATCAAAAATCTCGTCTAACACCGGGGAAAATTAATATAAATGATTCTACGAGCTGAGAACTTAGTTAAAAAATACAAGAAAAGGACCGTCGTGAACCACGTCTCTGTGGAGGTTGCCCAAGGCGAGATTGTAGGTTTATTGGGGCCTAATGGTGCCGGAAAAACCACTACTTTTTATATGATCGTAGGATTAATAAAGCCGAATGACGGTGACATTTTTTTAGAAGATGAGAATATTACTGATCTTCCTATGTATAGAAGGGCAAAAAGGGGCATAGGTTATCTTGCCCAAGAGGCATCTGTTTTCAGGAAGTTAACGGTTGAGGAAAATTTACTCGCCGTTTTGGAAATGACTAATCTCTCCAAACAGGATCAAAAGAAAAAAGTTAACAGCTTGCTGGAAGAATTTAGCCTCGGACATGTACGTAAAAGCCTCGGAATGGTATTATCAGGCGGCGAAAGGAGAAGAACGGAAATAGCAAGGGCATTGGCAGTTGATCCAAAGTTCGTATTATTAGATGAGCCTTTTGCTGGAGTAGATCCGATTGCAGTAGAAGAAATCCAAACTATTGTTGCCCAGCTAAAAAATAAAAACATTGGCATATTGATTACTGACCACAACGTGAATGAAACACTTTCTATAACAGACCGGGCATATTTGATGTTTGAAGGTAAGCTATTAAAAGCCGGAAGCGCAGAAGAATTGGCCGCAGATGAACAAGTAAGAAGAGTTTACCTGGGTCAGAATTTTGAATTGAAGCGGAAGGTTTAACCGCTAGACCAACCCTCGTTATTTCAACTTACTTATATATTATATGGAGATCATTAACTCTATTTTAACCTGGGTCATGAAAAAAAGAATTCATGAAGTGGAGCTTTTCATGAAGCACCCTCATGAAGTACAAAAAGATGTCCTCTTAAAATTGATCTCCACCGCCCGCCATACCGAATTTGGTAAAAAACATGGATTTGACGCTATCAAAAACGCTGAAGAATTCCGGAACAGGATACCTTTGGCCAATTACGAAACCTTGTTTCCTTATATAGAAAGGTTAATGAAGGGCGAGCAAAAGCTTTTGTGGCCGTCTGACATCAAATGGTTTGCAAAATCTTCGGGAACAACCGGAGCAAGAAGCAAATTTATTCCAGTAAGCCAGGAGGCATTGGATGATTGCCACTATAAAGGCGGCAAGGACATGATCTCGATATATGTAAATAACTATCCTGATACTAAGGTTTTTGCAGGGAAAACCCTTGCCATTGGAGGCAGCCATCAGATCAATACATTGGATGAAAATTCAAACTCCAGATATGGAGATGTGTCGGCTGTAATCATGAAAAATCTCCCTTTCTGGGCTCAAATGACCCGTACTCCTAGTTTGGAAACCGCCTTAATGGAAAATTGGGATGAGAAAATTAAAAAGATGGCGAAGGAAACGGCGAACGAAAACGTCACTAATATTACAGGCATTCCCACCTACACCATTGTATTAATTGAGAAAATCCTACAGGATACGGGGGCCGCTAACATTCTTGAAGTATGGCCAAACCTTGAGCTGTTCGTGCATGGAGCAGTAGCTTTTACTCCTTATCGCGAGCTTTTCAAAAAGTTAATTCCGAGTCCTGAAATGCGGTATCTGGAAACATACAATGCAACAGAAGGGTTTTTTGGTATTCAGGACCAGCCCCATTCTGATGAAATGCTGCTAATGTTGGATTATGGCGTTTTTTATGAGTTCATTCCAATGGAATTTTATAAACAGGAGAATCCGAAAGTAGTAGGTTTACATGAGGTCGAAATCGGAAAAAGTTATGCACTAGTGATTTCTACCAATGCGGGTCTATGGCGGTACGTTATTGGCGATACGGTAAAGTTTACTTCTTTATTACCATATAGAATAAAAATTTCAGGGAGAACCAAGCATTTTATCAATGCATTTGGAGAAGAAGTGGTGATAGAAAATGCCGAAAAGGCTGTTGCAAAAGCATGTGAGGTAACAAATGCCACCATTGATAATTTTACGGCCGGACCTCAGTATTATGGCGAGTCGAACAAAGGTTGCCATGAGTGGATCATAGAATTTTCAAAGGAGCCTAATGATTTGGAGGAATTCGCCAAAATACTTGATAACACTTTAAGGGAGATTAATTCAGATTATGACGCGAAACGCTATAATGACCTGGCTTTAAAAGCACCGATAATACACCAGGCGCCAAAAGGCACCTTCTATCAGTGGATGAAAAAAAGAGGAAAACTCGGCGGCCAAAATAAAGTCCCCCGTCTGGCCAACAATAGGGATTACCTGGATGAAATTTTAGAAATGATGAGGAGGTGATGATTTAATGATGAGTAAATTTACCGATTAGCAAATTCTGGAACACACTCAAAATCTCGCTCTTTGCATGGGCGTCGGAACACTGCAACTCCCACAGAGTCTGCACCCCCTCAGGTCTCTCTTTTTCAGAGGACTCTGAGGAGCTAAACCAAGGTTCAGAGCTTTTTATTCCTCAGAATTAGAGCCAACGCCGAACCTTTGTTTTATAGTTTTGATATTCTTTTCCAAAGATTTTTTCAAGGTTGTTCTCTTCAATTGGAATATAAGATTTGTCAATAATGATAATGAATAGTATTGGGAAAACAAATGGAGACAAGGAGCCGAGAATAATCTCTACTCCAAATAATATAATGGCCATCCCAAGGTAAATTGGATTTCTGCTAAATTTGAATGGTCCGGAGGTTATTAATTCAGATGGACGTTCCAATGGTTTTATTGAAGTTTTTTTCCTCA
>CAMPJM010000211.1 GCA_946886805.1 uncultured Flammeovirgaceae bacterium
ATTCTTTGAAGATATTATAGAGGCAACACCTCAGCTCGGTGAAAATGGTATCCGCGACAGGATCAATCAACTAAGGTTAGATATGGGGCTGGATACACTTCGTCCGGGTTTAAAAGCGCAAAAAGTTAAAAAAGGAGGACTTCTCGATGACTAAGGAAATTGAAAAAAGCATACAGCAACTAGAGCTTCTGTTAAAAACACAAGAAACCGCAGCAGGCAAAATCAAAATCATTAAGTTATTCGATGTACATAAGAACGACCCTGCCTTTCTCGAATTTCTATGTAATTATGTTGAAAAGGAGCATTCATATGAGCTGAAGCATCAAATTATTGGATTATTGGTAAATTCCAATGCGCTGTTTTTAACCGATTGTCAACCATATTTGCAAGTTCTGTTAAATACATTGTCACAGGAAACAGAACCTGAACTAAGAAGAATTGCAGTAGTAGGTTTGTCAAAGAAAGCATGGAAAGACCCAGCTGTCTTAAAAGTGCTTCTTCAAACTTTAGTTTCAGACATGGATCCTGCAGTGCAGGCAATGGCTGCAAGAGTATTGGCAAAGCCGGCCAGTCTTTCGGATGAACTATATGAAAAAATAAGGGAGGAGTTGAAAATAGCGCCCCGACACCTTCAAAAAACGCTTTTGGAAATTATCGCCAAATCAGGCAAGGCAATATGGATAGAGGCTGCTGCTCTGGCGCTTTTACGTGTTTCTGTTTCTACTGAACAGCGTGCTTCTGCGCTGCACCTACTGGGTGAGTTGCCCAATTTGCAGCCTAAAACAATAAAACAGCTTGTTAATTGGCTGCACCAGGAACCTGAAACGGAACTTCTAAGTCTGCTGGCCAATATTCTGTTCTCCTTAAATTCCCTTGACGAAGCAACCTATGAAACGGCACTACGGCTGTTGCTAGCAGGAGGCAGGAAGTCACAGGGTTATATCAGATTACTTGAACCCAAGTTCCATTCACAGCCAAACTTATTAAACGCTTTCCTCAAAGTAATGACCCAGCATCAGGATGCAGCCATAAAAATGCTGGCGTTGGAAATGCTTCATTATTCGGGACTAGTTGAACTATGGAGAGTTTTCTTCAATGACAATAACCCTCTGGTAAGAGAATATGCTGTATTAAACGCTACACATATATTAAAACAACAGCCGAGGGAAATTATTTTTTTGCTGTTGGAATTATACAGAAATGAAAAACATGGTCAGATAAAGAAGACTGTTCTGCAATTGCTTCAAAAGCATGCTTATTTGTTGGCTACCGTTGACTTAAAACAATTAGATGTTTTATTTACTGAAAAAGATCTACTGCTCCAGCGTGAAATAGCCACTTTGCATTTATCCATACCTATAGAAATGTCGGCTGGCCAGCTACAGCTTCTGGAGAAAGGTTGGATTGCGCTTTTAAAAAACCCTGCTTTGCCTCGTCAGCAGAGAAATTTGTTACTGAATAAATTGCAGCATGCTGGTCATTTGGGCGGTCCCGCATTGGAAGAAGCAATGCTGGTGACACTTAATCAAATAAAAAATTTTCAAGATCTAAAGGATTATTATCCAGCCATAATAAAAATAGTTAAGGAACCAGCGGTTTTGCTACCAAATCTGCTAAGGCTATTTCAAAAATTTATTGGTCATTATCCTGCCGCACCTCTTGACTCGATACTGCGATTGTTACAGAGTTTGCAAACGCAAAATGCTGAGGTGTTGGAAAAACTGCCTTTTATTATAAAAACAACGGGAGAAAGTTGGCTGCTGAAAGAGGTAAGTGAAGAAGCTCAAAAAAGTGAGTTATATGCTGCTATTCTCACTCATCTAAATGCCTGCGAATTCTCAAGGGCAGTTATTCTGCTGAACGAAGGCTACGGAAACGAAACACTTCGCAAGAAGGAAGTTATAGACATCTATTCAAGATCATTGGTACATCCCGGCATGTATGAAATGGTTCAGGCCTTAGTCCCAATTATGCGAAAGGCAAACGTCATCACCGGTGAGACCCTGCAAGCAAGTTTACGGTACATCAGCAGTTTCCATTTTGGACAAACGGCTAATTCTTTGATCCTGGATTATGTCACTGATCTTGGGCCACAAATACCGGATTATGATCATCGTTACTTTGAGCTGGTAAACAGCCATGCTTTTCTGAATTTTGTCCTGAAGTCCTTTGATCAGGCAAACGACGCTGAACTTTCTGACGGAAAGCAATGGGATGACTGGCGCCTTTGGCAAATAGCCTACCCAAAGTGGGAATTATATGAACGTTTGCCCGATCGACTCAAAGCCGTGTGGCTTAGAAAGCAACTGGAAGAAGAAGTTTCTACTGATATACCCGTTCAATGGACTACTGCGTTGTTTGCGCTGAAACAGTATCACCAAGCAGACAAAATAGAATTAGCAGATCTGCTGGCCATAGGAAGCGCATACCGACAGAGTAAAGGTCGGCCAGGCTTAGCCTTCTTTACAGACCGGGCAGCATGCTTGTTAAGTTGGCATTGGCATAGGTTTGATTTTTCTGAATCGCCAGGAACGGTGCTCAGCGACGACCTTTTGGCAATGGCTACTGAAATTTTTGCTGATCAAATTTACGCCTGGCTGGAATTGGGTGGCAATGAATTTCCGGCAAGAGTGCTTCCTATGGTTGGAATATCCTCGGATCGCTTGCAGGGAATTTGGGCAAAAGATATGGCGGAGTGGGATGTCTTTTGGGATGCTTATGAGGAATTAATTGGAGTTAATGGTCTTTTAGTTATCCAAGCGGAACCAAAAGTAACACGTTACAAAAAAGTTGTGCGGTTCCATCGTCTGAATGGGAGTGATCATATCAAAAAACTGATCATCTTTATTTTGCAAACTCCACCACCTTCCGATGAAAACCCCTTGTTGAAGAAGAAATGGATCAAAATGCTTAAAGAAGCTGCTCTTGAATTTCCTAGTCTATTTACACAGTATCTACAGGGAATGGACACCGTAACCAAAGAAAGAGTTGCTTATTTGTTGAAAAATTAAGCTTTTTGTAGGGATACTTCTGAAGCACTGTATTTCATGGATTCAGCTGGTACGATTATAAGGAATATCCGGTTACTCTCAACAATCACTCAAATAAATACCTGATCATCACCATTAATAGTGATGAAATTTATACCAATTTATGGTGAACCTTCTCGCCCATACAAACAGTACTTTTGTTATATTGATTTTATGATTTAAAAATGGGGTATGAAATATAAATTCCTGCTGTTTCTTTTATTCATTTTGAATATTTCTGCAGGTTTTTCACAAGAGCGAGGTATGGAAGACGAAATTGAAAAGATAAAGGCGAAGGGAAAAGAAGCTATAGTGCAAATCGCTTTTGACATAATAAAGCAAAAAAAACCGGCATTGGAAATCTTACCAGAAGATTATGAAATTACGGCTTGGGCTGATAGAAAAGAAGTAATAGTAAAATTCCGAAGATTGATTAGGTATGTTCCAAAGAATACTCATTATGAGTATGACCTTTCTGTAGAGATTATTACAAAAATGGTATCGCCTTTCGATGTTTGGCACTATAAGGCTGATTTTTTTATTCCTACCCAGGAACAGAGAGAAACTATTGCCTATTTAAAAGATCTCATTGGCTTACCTTATCGGTATATGAATAATAACATAAGTGAAGATGATGAATATTATATTGTAAGTTGTACCAGTGAGACGGCATTTAGTCACCAATATATCAATAAGAAAACGGGTGAGCAACTAGCACCTCTGGAAGGTACCTATGCCGTTCTACCTCATGATTTTGGGCCGACACTCAATGACACTGAAACTAAAGAAGAAGATCTGCTACAAGAGATTAAGCATTAAATAAAATGCGCGTTTCCTGGAATGGCTCGAATTAAATATTTTTAAATAATACCCTATGACATTATGTTGATCAAGGCTTTAAAGAAGTTTTTTTTGCTACCTGTGCTATTGCTACAGGCTTGTTTTTCCCGATTTTCCGGGGAAGTGGACAAAGATATTTCCGATTCATACTATTATGCAAAGAAATCGGGCGAGATAGTATATTCTCCAATGGGAAATTGGTTTGAGTTGGGATATGATAAAATGGATGCTGATACTTCCACCTTCCGACCTATTGCAAGGGACTTTGGCAAAGACAAGAATCACGTATACTACAAAAGCTCACCTTTATCCAAAGTAGATTACGCCACATTTGTGGTTGAAGAGGATATAATCAAAGATAAAAACCATGTATATGAGAAGGATTATTTTGAATTGAGCATTGTAGAAGATGCTGATCCAGAATCTTTCCATTACCTAAACAGTAGAAATGATTATTCCAGAAAGTGGGCAAAAGATAATTTTAATTATTTTCTCTATAATAAAAAGGTAGATGTGGACTTCAAAAGTTTTCGGGAGCTGAAAAATGAAATTGTGGTAGACAAGAATTTTATCTATGATGTAGTGGACACTCAGGAAAATGAAAATGGAGAAATTGGCTATCCGGAGTATAGTTTGGCAAAAATTGATCCTGTAATAGGAGAGATACAGGAGCTTACTGATGTTTATGCAAGAATGGGGAATAACATTTATGCCAACCACTCTCATTCAGGTTTTCAAAAAATAGCTTTCGATTCGATAGCAACAGTTGAAGTAGTAGCAACGGAGCACATTGTTGTCAATAAAACCCTTCTCATAAAGGGAGAAAAGTTTCCCTTTGTAGCGGTGGATATTGCCAGCTTCGAAAATGCTGGAGGTTCAGAACCCTATGAATACACTCGTGATAAAAATCATATCTACTATGAAGGTAAAGTTCTCCCCGATGCAGATCTTGCTACCTTTCAGATTATCAAATGGGGCTATGCGAAAGATAAAAACAATGTGTATTTTCTGGAAACAATAGTGGAAGGAGCAAATCCCGAAACATTTATTTACGATGAAAAAAAATTTGACTTTGTCGACGGAAAAGATATTTATCGGTATGGAAAGTTGTTTAGGCCATAGCCTCGCAAAAAGCAACTATGAAGCCTGTACTAGAGAAACACATTTCAACCAAATGCACGCTCATAAAAAGAACCCGGTTGATTGAAGTCAGAGGGAGCGCGACATTCGCTTAGGAAGTAAGAGGAATCAAGCCCTTGCTTTGTTCATACTCATACTTGCCATTTTTATCTTCTAAAATAAATGTACCCATGAATGGATTTTGTAACGACTCTACGGATACAACTTTGAAGGTAATAGGATCTAGTTCCAGTTTATTCTGATAGTGGTATATATTTTTGTTGTCAGAAATAAAACCATTGATGTTCAGATCAAAACGCTGAGGGTCAATGGCAATGATTTGATCCTTGTAGAAAACGTGGTTTTTATCTTTACCAAAACAAAAGTTTAAATATTCAAAGGAATTTACGTCCGCCAGTTCCATTTTGTGGTAAGAAGTATAGCCTGTTTCGGTTGTTTCAAATTCTACATATACATAGTTTTTATCCTTCCAATATAAGGTATCCCACCGCTCACGGATAGGAGTGAAAGTTTGTGCATCTATGCCTGGAATAGTAGTATACTCCCAGCACGTTTCCGGGTGAGCCAGGTTCTGGAGAGTTACGGGTGCTCCATTATTGGCCAATCTCCCGGAGAATACATGATTCTTATCCAAGAATGCACTTCCCAATTTTTTGAAGCTGTAAGGATCTGCTTTTTCAACTTCTACCACTGACCGGGAAATATCAAAAACCTTATTCTCATAAGTATAAAAGCTGTCAAATAGATGAAATGGGTTTTCTTTTGAAGCTTGCAATATCCTTGCGGGTCTTGCTATTTCTTCCTGGCGGTTTGCATATTTTTTATAGGCATTTTGAAAGGGCTTGTAATAATAATCTTTTATTTTGAAGGCCTTAGCTGGCTCAGGAAAGTCGTTTTTTCTCAGGAATGACCAGAATTTCTCCAACAGAGGATCTATAATTTCTATTTTTGACTCTCTAATTGAAACTTGCTTCGTATCTCCTCTTGTAATCATATACCCCACCTCGACTTCTGGTACTATAGAGGTAATAATGGCATAATCAACCTTTTCAGAGTCCTTATAGGTTGATAAAATTTTCAATAGGTCAGAAAATGGAGCAATAGCTTCACTATCGTAATTTCTAAGAATATAAGCACAAAACAATAAGCTTTCCGCCGCTTTGTAATTTAAAAGGAATACACCTTTGGTGTTGTTTTCGCAAACATATAATGCATGGACAAATAAGTCAACTACTCGACTGGTATCTGGCAGGTCAGATATATTTGTTATCCCTGCTGGGAGGGCAGGCAATCGATGATTGAGAAACTTCTTTAAGGCCTTTTCACTGATTTCTACTTCAAATAATATTCCTTTTGGTTCTGCCATGCTTTACTTTTATTGAAATTTGAATAGTTAAATAGCTATATGCAATTTCAAAACTACAATTCTGAAACTCATTATCCTTCACCCTTATTTGGTATATAAAAGAATCATTACAAATGGTGAAGTTTAGAGTTCCTGGTGAATCTCCTCCTTCTCCAGAGAGATTAAGAGCCGGTTATTTTAGAAACATGTGTAATGCTTCTTTTTCTTGCACCTCAATTTCACAAACTTTCTATCCCCAAATATTTGTTAAACAGAGGCTTAGCTATCTATACAGCTTTTGACGTAGAATTATTTTTTAAAATTTCATCTTTACATGTTTGTAGGTAAAAAAATTGTGCTACATTTGCACTCCCATTCGGAATCAAGCTTTGAAGAAAGATGTTTAACGAGAGGGAAATAAAATAGAAGTTCTTTAAAATATTGTTAATTATTTTTTCTGAGGCAACTACTTTTGAAATTAGTTTTTAAAAATAGTTACCAAATACATTGTATTATAAATTTTGTTTTATCCTACAGCTTGGT
>CAMPJM010000212.1 GCA_946886805.1 uncultured Flammeovirgaceae bacterium
TGTTACCGGATAGAATATTGGTTGCTCCATAAGTCTTGGAGGAAACTTCTTCCAATCTGAATCTTTAATAAGGTCGAGCTCCTTTTGATTAACCGGTCTATATAATGTTGTCAATTGTTTGTTATTCATCGTTTTGTGAGACAGTTTTTATCCTGATTTTATAATAAACAATAAAGCCATTTCTCTCAGCATTACTGAGAGTATCAAACCTTCTCATTTTTTTCAGTACTCAATCTTTTCGCGACAAAGTCATAGTTTATTAAAAGCAGGAAACCGATTATTAAATTTAGTCCGCTAACCGCCCAATTAAATTTGTCTTGTGTGTTATATTCTCGTCCTATGATATCGCCCTTAAATGCAAAAAGCGAATGACTTAAAAAGCCAGGGATATTGTCCAATATTAAAAGGCCTCCAATAATAAAAGTACCTATTTTGATAATGTCGGATGGTTTAAAATTTCCAAGTTCGATTTTATCATCGTCAAATCCCTCATCAAGTTTTAAAAGCGAAACTATTTTATCAGATTTAAATATCAAGAGAAAAAATAATCCGATAACGACAATTAAAGCTACTGCAATCCAGAAAATTGACTTTGCGTCAAGGTCCATCATAGCAAATGAGATGTTACCTGGTAAGACCGAGAAAAGGGAAGTCACGATCGAGAGCAGTCCAAACACTCTTATAATCAGCATAAAAAAGTCTCTTTTTGTCATTTTTCTTCTGGTTTTAGTCCATGCTTCAAATTATGGCCAACTTTGACCATATCTTCCCTATGTAGATGCCAATCTAAGAATTTATAAACACTTAACGAATGATTATTATACCACTAGGATAACAATGGATTTTTAGCGCCCGTTATCTGCTGGTTCTATTGGTTCGAATATTTTTCCTTCCTTGTTGATCATTAGCCCCTTTCGGTCAAGCAATAGTATCATAGTGTCCTTACCGAACCCAGTAGCATAGCCATGAAATAGGAAGTCGTATTTTGGTTCTACAACGTATTCTCCATGTTCATTGATTAGGCCTTTCTTTGAGTCTATTTCAACAACTGCAAACCCGTTCTGAAATATTCCGGCACTATCATATTTTATATCAATAACATATTCTCCCTTCGAATTGATGAACCCATACTTACCGCCCTTCTTTACAACTGCAAGTGGAAAGCCTCCAAAATTGAGTTCATCGAATTGGGGTTCGAATATTATGTTGCCTTTGTAGTCAATTAGTCCAATTTTGTTCATCTCGTAATGAATATAGTTATATTCACTTTGGTCTTCTCCACCTGAGTCGGTTCGAACCACCCCAAATTGAACCCAGTCTTCAATGTAGTCATATTTGGCAGGTAGAATTACGTTACCAAGGGTGTCTCTAAGCCCCTGTTTACCATGTTCTTCGAAGATAAATGCGACTAGGTTTTTACTAGTGTTTAGTTTCCGTTCGTATCCTTTAGCACTAAGTATTGCTGGATCGGAATTCTGGTCATTCGTGCAACCACATTGGATTAATGTCAAGGTGACAAAAATGATCTTTGACAGTGCAAGCATGCCCGATAAACAAGGATAAGTTGACATCCTTGAAATATAGTTTTTACAATATTTGAAAATTAATCTATAATTTACTGCCACTTTAAATAATGATTATCGAACTACTAAGGCTAATGATCGTTTTATGAGACATATTTATCCAAATCATATAATAGAATTGCAGAATAAAAGTAAGTTATTCAACACTGCGGAAAGCATTACACCTTTAACTCATCTTGAAAAGCCTGTCTATGTCAAGTGACGCTTGATCCATTTTAAAAGCTAGGATACAAAATAGTAAAAATCTCGCATTTTTCCCGTGCCTTCTTGATTCACATGTGGAAAGCACAAATGTGAGCCTTACCTCTAAACCTCCATGAGACAAGTGCCTTTTAAGAGGTATTTTAGGAGGTCACTTTCTCAAACACTATTGTTGTTCCATCCTTACAAAATGCGACTTTAAAGTACTCACCTGTCTTTCGTTTAAGAGTCAACAAGTAACTATCTTCTGGAAAACCTTGCATTAATTCATCAAAATCTGCAGTTGCTCCAATACCAAATTCGTAGTCGTCAACTTCGAATGTTGGGCTATTGGAAAGTTGTTCTTTCAGTTCTTCAAATTCCTTCTTGGAAACTGTCATTGCAGCGGCAACCCAATAATCTCCATGCATATCGGGATACCAAGAGTCTTTTCTGACTAACACTCCAGACGTTGGAAAATCAATTCCGGTATTGGACTCAAACTCAGATTCATAAAAGCCGTCGGTCGGGTATATTGCTGTCCAAGTTGAATGAAAAGAAGAAACTATGATTGTTAGAATTGCAATTTTTATAATTCGCTTGTTCCATATTTCAGTCAAAATATTCCTTTCATAAAGCTTCTTTCGAATTGGCTTGTATATTAAATAGATAACACCTGCTACTATTGCATGCCCAAGAAGAGCAAAAAGGAACAGTACAGCTATTCCAAATACTTCTTTCATAGATTTATAAGTCCTTACCTCTAACCCGCAGGGAGATGTTGGCAACCTGCATATACATATCCTTTATACAACTAACCTAATAGATTTTTATGCTTTAAATAATCGTTTTATGAGACATTACATCTGTTTAGATAAGCGGATAACGATTTGATTACGTTTGGCTTGTTACCAGTCACCACTCCAATCAGGAAAAGTTATTTCCCCCCACAGTTTTCCAGTATTTTTATCCAAGAGATAAATCCAAGAGTTTTTATTTTTCTCTCCCTCTAAGATAAGGCAACTTTTTATGTCAGGAAATTTAATGCTCCTCAACTTGATCATCTCTATGTAAAGGGAATCTGATGCAGAGTTTAACTTTATCCTTTTGAATTTATTGATTTGAACAAATCCGTTAATGGAATCTTTATGTATCCTCATAACAAACGATTTTGAGAAGTCAGTTTGAATTGGACAATCCAACAACTCGTGATTTTTTAGTAAAGAAATTCCAGTTGTACGTTCAAAAAACTCGAAATCGCAATCTTTTGTCCCGCAGCTCAAAAGACTAAAAAGGTAAACTATCGTTAATGTTCTCATTTGCAGTTTGGAAGAGACATATGCAAAAATAAGGATTCAAACACTAATCTCTAGCATTCTTTATTACTTTAAACAATCAAGAAACGAGATAAAATCAATTAATATAGAAAGCCTTCTGCTCTTAATTTTTTTGAGCTGTTTTAATCAACAAATAGCGCAAGATTTAAAACCGGAAGATTTTGGTTATAGGCATCTAAGGATGTATTATAAATCGGACACCGTTCATATTTTAATAATGTCGAAAAAAGGTGAAGAACAGATCGTAAAGCCAATATTATTGTTTGGATTGGGTTCTCTTCCAAAACCCCTTATCATTTTGAAACAAGACAAGCAGGCTGCACTGGAAGTGTGAGTATAAAATTTTACCTTCGCTATTATATTTGGTCACGGTGGACAAATACGTTTTAAAAGCCAGCCACTGAATGCCAGACGTTATGCTTAACTGAATATACATATGACAATAAGGAACTTTATTTTACAAATCGAACGTATAAAATCAGAATTTCAAAATCAAAATATCGAAATAGGATCAGACTGGGATATTAAAATTATTGATGATGATTTTAATGCATATATAAGTCCTTTATTTCATATAGTATTTTGCCTTGATTCGCTAAGGATTTTCTGTATTTTTCAACCCTATTTTAGAGATATCAATCAAGATGACGACTACTACTTTTGGGGTGAAGACCCTACTACAAATTGGACATATTCGATGGATCAAGAATCAAATGAAATTTTATTAATTGACTTAAATGATATGTCAATCATGGAATTCTGTGCTGAAGATGATTATCATTTCTTAGATGCATTAGAACTTGCTGCTCAATATTATTCTCAAAAAATTTTAACCAACGGTGCTATAGAAGAAAACCAAATGGAATGGCTCACCAAGTGTTATAACGCTGCTGGTGGAGAAAAATATAAACTATTTTGCATGAGATTATTAGGTTAGTTTGTCAACTTGTAGTTGAACTCAAAAGACAAAATGAGCAAAAACAGGTGCTAAAAATCCATAGGTTATTGCGCTATTTGCGAAGGGCTTTGAATTAGAAATTTATATCGAAGTTAACAGTTGACAAGCCTACGAATTTTAGCTTTACGGTACTGTCTCATAAAACGATTAATAATTGCGAAAAAGATGGATAGACACACTAAAAACGAAAGGGTTTATAACAGAGTTAAATCTTTAAGATTGTACCCCTCTTTAGTTGTCAGTTTTATAATTTTCCTATTTAACCCATTTAACGATTGGATGGTTTCTGTGTCCTTCGCATTGACGTTATTTGTTTTGGCAGGTGCTATACAAATTCTAATATTGAAGACTCTTGCAAAGAAGCATATGAGGGAATTGGAAGAGGACATAGAAAATTTGAAGAAAAAAAATAATACTGTCTCAAAAAACGATTATTAAAGTGTTAAAAGATGTTAGATTAATGTATTGTTGCATGGCAAATAAAATGCACATTGCGCGTTGGCAGTCATTCATATGCCCATAGAGACAGAATATATCGAGTTCCAGATATTGAATAAGAGCAAATTCTTAGACTTAAAAAGAGTATATGAATTAATCTCCAAATCAAAAAATAGTGGACGGCCAAAGGAAGGTTCGTACTGGTTAAAAGAATTTCCGGATTACTCTCTTAAGGAATTCTACTTTGCCGACACAGATTTGCGACCTGATTTTGAAACAGCAAATGATGAAGGCGGTGTTTGGCATTTCTATTCACTTACTAATTTACTGCAAACGGACTTAGATGTCGAACTGAAGGAATGCAGGGAAATAAAAGAAGATTATGGAGTTTTAGAATTCAGTGCTTATGGATATCCATATGGAGGAATAACTGGACTTACGATGTTTCTAAGCTCCTTTGATTGTAAAGCGACAATAATCAATGAAGGCGGCGGAATTTATAAAGTGACTTGGGTAACGGATACTGAATTCGAGCTTGAACAAATAAATAAAACGCCTGCCAATAATGCATCAAAAACAATGGCAGGGCCTTCTGCTCAAGCAAACTTCAAACCATTAAACAAATTTTGGTCTTGGCTGAAAGGCCGGTAGCACTTAACCGCCACTGTTTTTTATGCGAGACGCTACTGTCTCACAAAACGATTGATATCCCAGAGAATTCGATAGTATATTATAACGGTATTTATAAAATTTTAAATTAGTACTTCATCTAGTGGATGTATGGCCGACTTAGGCCATATCATTGTGGTTGGCCATTATTTCATTATGATACAATACAATCTGATATTCATATTTCTGATGATCTGGCAACTTCCAGCCTCAGCCTGTGATTGCTCTAGAATTAGAAATTTGACGGAAACACAAAGCGCTTCATTTGAAGAATCTGACTTAGTGGTTATTGCCAGTGTTGAATCTGTTGGGGAAAGTATGAGATATCAATCTCAAGGATGGTTTAACAATAAAATTTTTGAAGTAGAAGTAACCGAAAATTTCAAAGGAGCTAAGGTTGGAGAAGTTTTAAAAGGACATGCTTTAACAAGCTGCTCAGGATATCCAGACACTGGACTTTGGTTGATTTATGCCAATATAGATGATGAAGGATTAATTTCCTTCTCTACTTGTGGTTTGTCAAGAGCATTTCACAAGCCAGAACAAATTTATTATGATGAATATACAGCTAGACCTCCAACTAAGGAGGAGTTAGAAAACCCACAGCCAAATGACGATTTGGACTGGGCGATTGAACAGGCAAACGTTAAACTCACGGCTGCTAAAGACTTGAAGGAGGAAGTCCTTTGGTTGAGGTCTATGAGATAAAAAGCTGATAATATGCGCCATCAAGTCATGTGATTTCAAGGGAATCGAAGACCTTGAAGCACTTGGAAAGTTCAATGCATTATTTACCTTTAGTAGATGAAAATTCTTAAGCCTGGGAACGTGGCGTTACTGTCTCACAAAACTATATGTTGTGGTGCATTTAGAATGAAAACCAAAGCTAAAATAGTATTGATAGTTATTTCATTAACTCTATCATCTTGTAAATCGACACTTGAATCCATTAAAACGTGCAATGATCTGCAAGCAAGTATTGAGTTTGTTGTTGACTATATTAACAATTGTGTTGACGGATCAAATGAAATTAATGTAGATGAAAAAGCTGAATTTGATATTGAAACTAAGACACTGACTATATACATGGGTAAATCAGCTGATGAATATTATCAAAAATGGGAAATACCTTTAGCCGAACTTGATCCAAGAAGTATAAATCTTGACGATACTGAACTAAGTGGTAACAAAGTGACCGTTTATACGAATGACAGAAAGGAGAAAATAAAATATTATAAAGATGGAAAACTTATATCAACAACGGAACAGAGTAATTATTACTTGGGCTTTTGTTGGAAGAAAAATAAAGAAAAACAATATTTTATTGAGTCGTATAGACGAGCGATAATACTGAGTAAAAGTGATTAAAACGGATCATAATTGAGTTACTGTCTCACAAAACGATAATTAAGGATAAAAAACGTTGACTTTGAAAGTATACATAGGCCCATTTTTACTCCTAATTTTTACAGGTTTACTAGCCATTTCCCTCATTTATTTCAATTGGATTGAAGATACAGCAACCAAAATAACGATAGCGATTAGCCTTTTAGGTTTAGGTTTTGGTGGCTTTCAGCTGTGGTTCAGTGAGATAAAAGCTGATACACGTAGGCAATGGGATATAAGATATCAAGCCTACAAGGAGCTTATTAAAGCAACTGAAATTATTCCTGAAATTATAAATATTGAAAAGGGTAATAGTTCAGAAAGTAATCCTCATGGCC
>CAMPJM010000213.1 GCA_946886805.1 uncultured Flammeovirgaceae bacterium
GGACAAGCAACCTTTGGCTCCCCGCATGTATCCCCTATCATCCCCCGACTTAGAATCATTTCCATCTTATGAGGACATTGATTTTGGGTGGCATACCACTCTTTATTCCTGGCAAAATAGAATACTGCGATCTGCTCTTGTCTATATTTGACACAAGCACCGCCATCAACAGGCACATCCGTTTCTTTACAGGCTTTAAACCAAATCTTCTCAGTTAATACTTCTGTGGACATAGCTTTTCTATTAGTTAATCTTTCTTTAAAATTTTTAATTTCCATTCCTCCATACTTTTGCAGGGCTGGAAGCACGAAGTTGGAAGTTGGAAACGGAGAAATCAGCAATTCATCATTCATAATTCATCATTCATCATTTCTCCCAAGCTACCGGTGCTTTTTGGCCTCTTATTTCCTGAAAAGCAACCTCATCTTTCTCATCGGTATTTACGAAATGACTGAAGCGTTTTCGTAGTTCGGGATTGTTAACCACTTCTTTCCACTCACAGGAATAAGTTTCGACCATAAACTGCATCTCCTCTTCTAATTGTGCGCCAATCCCTAAAGAATCATTGATGATGACATCCCTAAGATAGTCCTCTCCCCCATCCAGCTTGCTTAACCAAACCGAGGTGCGCATCAAAGGATCGGCTGTTTTAATATAGAACATCAGGAAACGGTCTATGTACTTGATGCAGGTTTCGTCGTCCAGATCGCCGGCCAATAGAAAAGCATGAGCCGGTTTAGCACCACCATTACCGCAGACGTATAAATTCCAGCCTTTTTCGGTGGCAATTATTCCAAAATCTTTGGATCTTGCTTCTGCACATTCCCTGATACAGCCAGAAACAGCGCTTTTTAGTTTATGTGGCGATCTTAACCCTCTATATCGCTCCTCAATCCGGATCGCATAACTTACAGAATCCTGTACTCCGTACCTGCACCAGGCAGATCCAACGCAACTTTTAACCGTTCTCAAAGATTTTGCATAAGCGTGACCACTTTCAAAACCAGCATCAATTAGCTCTTCCCAAATATCAGGTAAATCCCCCACATGCGCCCCAAACATATCAATCCGCTGTCCGCCGGTAATTTTGCAGTACAAGCCATATTTTTTCGCTACCTCACCAATAGTAATAAGCTTTTCCGGTGTAATTTCTCCTCCTGGAATACGTGGAACGACGGAATAGGTGCCACCCCGTTGAATATTAGCCAAAAATCGATCATTCGTATCCTGAATGGTATCATGGGTTTTCAAGATCATCTCATTCCAGATACTGGCCATCATAGAAGCCACCGCTGGTTTACAAATTTCACAACCATGACCTTTGCCATGCGTGTCTATCAACTGATTGAAGTTTTTAATATCATTTACCTTGATCAGGGCAAATAATTCCTGACGTGAATAGTCAAAATGTTCACAAAGCACCTTTTTGACCACTTTCCCTTGGCTCTTGAGACTTTCCGTCAAAAGGTCCTTCACCATAGGCAAGCAGCCACCGCAGCCTGTTCCCGCTCTGGTACATTTTTTTAATTCTCCGAGGTCTGTAATTTCTTTTTCAGCAATGGCATTGCAAATATCGCCTTTCGTAACGCCTTCACAGCTACAAACCAAGGCTTCATCAGGAAGATCCATCAGACCCTGCCCTTCGGCTCCACCCCCTTTTCGATTCCCAAGAATCATATCTTCGGGCTCAGGCGGAATTGACAATCCAAGCAAGGTTGTCTGCAAAAGCATATTGTACTGCGCTACATCACCCACCAAGATCCCCCCAAGCAGTTTTTTACCTCTCTTGTCAATATTTATCCTTTTGTAGGTACCTTTTACATTATCCTGGAAAACGATATTCCTGCAACCATCTGTTTCTCCCAAGGCATCGCCAAAACTTGCAACATCTACTCCTATGAGCTTAAGTTTTGTGCTCATATCCGCACCCTTGAAAGTCTTTGCTTCGGAACTTAGGTGTGCAATCGCAGCATCAGCCATTTCAAAGCCAGGAGCAACTAATCCGTAAATAGTGTTGTCAAACAGGGCACACTCACCAATGGCATAGATGTCTTTCTCAGAAGTCAGCATGTTCTCATCCACCACTATACCGCCTCGTTCTCCCGTTTTTATTCCCGCATTTTTCGCAACTTCATCCCTTGGCCTGATACCCGCTGAGATAACTACCATTTCTACAGGAACAAATTCACCATCTCTAAATTGCAGACCTTCTACTTTCCCGTTCCCGGTGATTTCATCGGTGATCTTATTAAGATGGATCTTTACCCCCAATGATTGAATTTTATCTTTTAATAGCGTCGCTGCTTCAGCATCAAGCTGCCTTGGCATCAGTCGGCTTGCGAATTCAACCACGTGCGCCTCCAATCTTAAATCAAGCATTGCTTTTGCGGCTTCTAAGCCTAACAAACCGCCACCAATAACCGCTGCTCTTTTTACTTTTTTTGAATAATTGATTATAAATTCAAGGTCTTCTATGGTTCTGTAAACGAAGACCCCATCACGATCAAAACCTTTTATGGGAGGCACAAAGGCAGACGAACCTGTTGCAAACACGAGCTTATCGTAAGAGAATTCCTGATGATCATGAGTAATGACTTTTTTCCCCTGAATATCTACACGTACAATAGGAGTCCTGAGAATCAGTTGAATATTGTTTTCTTTGTACCATGATAAAGGTGCCATTTGCAGCTTCTCCTCCGACTGGGAAGTAAAATACTCACTAAGGTGGACCCGGTCATACGCCGGTCTTGGCTCTTCTCCAAAGACAATGATGTTGTATTCGCTGGCTATGGGTTTTGCAAGAAAACGCTCACAAAATTTATAGCCCACCATACCGTTTCCAATTACTATCAGATTCTTCATCTTTCTACCTTTTTTTAAATTTTCACCTTAATAACAACCCCTATTCAAAAATTACTTATACAATTATACGTATTTATACGTTATAAATCATAATGTTTTTTAAAGTATTTTATGCAATTATTAAAATACAGCTTTGCAAACGACTGCAATTTCATGTTTTAAGTATATAATTTTTAATTCTGGTTCATTTTTAAACCTGTTTGTGGAGAAAGGCATTGTTTACGTAGTTGTTTGGGTAAATAATGCAGGCGAGGGTAAAGAAAACAAGCATTATCCTGAGTTCGACTAAAAAACCACCGGTATCTAAAAGGAGATCGCGGATCTTTTCTTCTTTTGAAAAGATGTTCTTTTACCCGGCATTGCGAGAATTAATTTTTTGTTTTTGAAAAATTGATGTGGCAATCTCCCCAAACGGAGAGCGTTGATTTTATCAAGGGGATTGCCGCACTTTTAGCTTACTTCTATTTCATCAGTGTCTTTGGAAATGTAGCTTTTTGTGACATGGCCTGTAGCGGAAACGCCGTTCGCAATGACGATTATTAATAAAAAGTACCAAACCCGCCCATCATTGCGAGTTTCAAAATTTTTTATGCAAAATCCTGGAGGGTGAATGACAATGGTTCCAGCTTTGCTAAACCTCACTGGAGCCTGATAAAGCACAGTTGATAATTATTACAAAAATATTAGGCAATAAATGGAGAAGGTTTGGTAAAGCTTTCTCGGCTGGCTGGACGCTTTACCAAACCATTTCATGTCCTGTGAAGGATCGAAAATTTCGCTACTCGGCACGGCAAACTTTAAATTTTGAATCCTGACCTTTAACTCTGACTCGTCAAAGTCAGCATATGAAAAAAGAACAGCAGGAGAAATCGGTTTAGTTTAGGTGTGTTTGATCGATAATTCCTGGTTGTAAATTACGGCCTGTGTAGATTTGGCTTTAGCCGAATCATTCGGAGAGGGCAATCCAGAAAAACACGAGGCTCCCCTAAAAATATTTGATCCAGTAACAAGAGCATAAAAAAACTAAAGTTCATAAAAAAGCCGGAGAGACGAAGCTCCGGCTTTTTTAACATCAAATATTAATTGACAAGAATTAAAACTTTCTACCAAATTTTTGCTCTCACACTATCAGCGCGCCACATGTGATCGCCTTCCTCTACATCAAAAGCATCATAGAATGTCTCTAAATTTGACAGTGGACCATTTACCCTTAAATCTCCGGGAGAATGTGGATCGGTCAATATCTGTTTTCTTAAAAATTCTGGACGATGCTTTGTTCTCCAAACCTGCGCCCACGACATGAAAAATCGTTGTTCGGGGGTATAGCCATTAATCTTTCCAGGGTTTCCATGTTCTTTTAAATGCCTTTGCAGTCCATCGTAAGCAACAGCCAAACCTCCAAGATCAGCAATATTTTCTCCCAATGTCAGCTCACCATTTATAAACAAGCTGTCCAACGCCTCATAGTTATTAAATTGCTCTACTATTTTTTTGCTCAGTGCGTTAAATTTCTCAGCATCCTCCTCAGTCCACCAATCGTTCAAATTTCCTTCTGCATCGAACTGCCTGCCTTGGTCATCAAATCCATGGGTTAACTCATGTCCGATTACGGCTCCAATACCACCATAGTTAACCGCGGCATCTGCCTGATAATCATAGAAAGGAGGCTGTAAAATCCCTGCAGGAAAAACTATTTCATTCATCACAGGATTGTAATAAGCATTTACCGTTGGAGGTGTCATTCCCCATTCGGTGGTATCCACCGGTTTACCAATTTTATCTATGTCCCTTTCGATCTTAAAGGCATTGGAATTTAATATATTCTCAGCGTATGAGTCTTCAAGCTTCAAGGCCTGGTAGTCTTTCCACTTATCAGGATAGCCAATTTTTACCCTAAATGCATCCAACTTCTTCAGTGCTTCTTGCTTGGTAGAATCAGACATCCATTCAAGGTTCATAATTCTGTCTTTAAATGCCAGTCTTATATTTTCGACCATTTCCTGCGCTGTTTTTTTAGCTTCAGGAGGAAATGCATCTGCCACATATAGTTTACCTAATGCTTCCCCTACCGCACTATTAGTGTTTGCCATAACACGTTTCCATCTGGGCTTCATCTCCTTGACGCCGGATAAAACCGTGCTGTTAAAATCGAAAGACTCTTTTACAAATTCATGGCTTAAATAGGGTGCCAAATCGCTTATCACATGCCATTTCATATAGGTTTTAATCTTATCCAAAGAAGTATTTGAAACCAATTCGTCCACTTCTTTGAAGAATTCTGGCTGAGAAACAATAATGGAATCTATATTTTCGATACCAATTTGGTCTAAATACAACTTCCAATCAAAAACCGGTGACAAGTCATTCACTTCCGTAACACTCATTTTATTATAAAGCGCAGGAATATTCCTTTGCTCCACTTTTGTCATTGAAGCTTTGGCTAACTGCGTTTCTATATCCATTACCACTTCTGCGGCTGCTTTTGACTGATCATTATTATATCCCAAAAGCTGAAACATGTTTGCAACGTGTTTTCTATAAGCCTCCCTGATGTCTTTAGATTTATCGTCATCTTTAGTATAATAATCCCTATCCGGCATCCCCAGTCCACCCTGGTACAAATAAGCTGTTATTTCGTCGTTTTTTTTGAGGTCCTGGTCTACAAAAAAGCTAAACAAGCCTTCTAATCCTTTTTTGTGAAAATCTGCGAGTGTTTCCTGCAAGATCGCGATGTTATTTATACTATCAATTTGGTTTAACAAAGGTTGAATGGGTTTTAGCCCCAGGGTTTCGGCTTTTGCAGAATCCATTCCCACCTTATAGAACTGAGCCGCCTTAGCCTCATCGCTACCTTCAGCGTATTTCTCAGTATTTTCAGCAGCATTGTTCAAAACTCTCAGAAGCACGTCATTATTAAACTCTTGTAGCTCATTAAAACTTCCCCACCTACCTTGTTCGGCGGGAATTTCAGTTCTTTCTAACCATGAGCCATTCATAAATAAGAAAAAATCATCAGAGGGATTTATAGTAGTATCCATATTGGCCAACACTATTCCTCTTGTAGAATCAATTTCATTCCCTGCTGTAGCTGTAGTTTCTTTTTGGCTATTACATGCCACGCAAACAGAGAATAAGAGCAGAGCTCCTATTTTACTAGCTTTGTACATCATTTTAAATTATTTGTTTTCATAATGAGATTGTAAAAATACAGGTAATTTATAAAATTTAATCGTGCTGAAATAAACTTTTATTTAAACGGCATCAAAGCGCCAAAACTTCATTTACACTGGGTTACCCGGGGAAATCACTTTTAAAAGTAAAAGAAGCTTCAATGAACTACTCATCCGTCCATACGGACGGGTACTAATGATCGGGAGCCGTGTTCGGTTTAATTCGGAATATCTAAAAGGCGATTTCCCTACTGGGTTGCCCTAGGTAGTGAGATTTGATACGGCATGAAAAACAGCTATTGTCAACGTTGTCGTTGAAGAAAAGTAGACTCTTTTTAAAGAAGGTATGAATTTTGATGCAACCATTAATAATAGAGTAATTGAAACGGGTGGAATTAAGCATACACATAAATAATATCAGTTTCAAAAATATTTTTAGAGCGGCAAATAAAAATAATGCATCAAAATCGTACATTTAGTAAATTTTACTACACAGCCCTCAAAGACCGTCAATCTGGAAACCAGGCGACAAGAAGGTTATCGGTTTCTTAAATACGAGGATGGCGATCAAAATTTAGAACATTAATAATAAAGTATTATGTCGGTATTAGACTTTGATTCCAACGAGGATGATTTTCGTCCCGCAAGTAAGAGCGATGATTTCGAAATGGATCAGGATTTAGATGATCTTGATTTTAAAGACGACGACCTGTTTGAAGATGATCTGGATGAAGATTATTTTGAAAACAATATTTCTGATTTCGAAAAAGAAGGTGATATTGAAGATATCTTTTTCGGTCTGGAACCCGGAAAAGAAGAAATTGAATTTG
>CAMPJM010000214.1 GCA_946886805.1 uncultured Flammeovirgaceae bacterium
CTTCTTCCTTCATTCCCTCCAGATGAAATTGTATTGCTTCGTAAATATTTTTTTCACATGTTTCTTTATCTGGACCAGTTGCTACACATCCTTGTAGATCTGGAACATAGGCACTAAACCCTGTAGCTGTCTTTTCAAAAATTACTAAATACTTTTTCATAATTATTAAATTTCCTTGCAACCCAAACGTCTAAAATGTTTAAAATACCAAATCCGTTCTGAAATTGGCACCTTTAATCTATTTAGAAAGTTCTATCTTAATACCTTATATCATCCTTTGTTTTTTCTTTTGTTTGAATATAACAGAATCACCGTTACCTGACATTCTACATCAGAATTAAAAACCTTCTTAAATATAAAACTATAAATTGACTAGAGGAGACTATTTGATGATGAATTTTTAAACTCCTTTATCTTAGATGCATAGAGACCAAACTGATTTGGTTGAACAAGAGATTTAACTGAGAACTCAATAATCCTCACAAATCTACCGCTTTATTAATTTTCCTTCACCCGTTATCTCCACATCCAAAACTTCTGGGTCGCCATAGTAAACGATATCTCCCAAACCTTGAATGGAACCGGATAATGATTCTGTAGCATTTACTTCAATCGTGTTGGACCCTAAGTGGTTTATAGTGGCTTTTTTGGCAATAAGATCTTTAGCCAAAAACCTGCCATTGCTATAATAGTTGCCGATGATAAACGCTTCGGTACGCCCGGAGAGATAAAAGTTGCCGATAGTATTAGAGACTAAATAGAGCCTTTGATTATCAACTTCTAAGGTTATGTCGCCCACGCCGTCTTTGGCATTTATAGTAACTGAGGGGAAAGTGAGAATACCTTCCGATCGAATAGTTCCGTATCCATATTGATTTACCAGGAAGAGCGTATCTGTGGTAATATATAAGTTAATGTCGCGATAACTCCGCACCCAATTACAGCTATTTTCGTTTTGTATATTTAGAAACCCAGCAGTATCAACCCCGACTATTATTTCTCCCATTAAATTTTCCCCTGCCTGCAAAGTGATTTCCTGCGTATTTCCCTGCTTTATTATGATGTTGATACCATCGTAAGCGTTAATTGAATGGAAAGAGGGCAATTCTATTTTTCTTGTAATTTCAGTTCCTGCTTTTTGGACACAATCAAAGCCACCATTCTCACAGCCGATACTGAACATTAAAAACGGAACAAGAATATAAAATAGGTTAAACTTTTTCATCGGTGGAATTTATAATTTAAATCCTATGGTCCACTCAACAGCATCGGCCTTGGCGTAGTGGGTTTTTAGATATACCGCCCCAAAAAATTGCTCATGAAAGGCATATTTGAAACCATATCGTTGATAAACAGGTTTGTCTGATTTATAGGGTTTGTAAACGTACACCCCTAGTTGCGTCAAAAAAGAAAGCTTTCCAAGGAGTAGGGAATGTCCGCCAACAATACCGAGCCGTTTAAAATCCGGGCTTTCCCCATTCAGCTCCCGATCAATCTTTATTTCTTCCTTTGTGGCAAAACTATAAAAAGCATCCAATCCAAAATTAAATTCATTGCTCCGGGTGGTTTGCTTAGACGCATACATTGATAAAGTGAAAAAGGAGAATTTTCCACTTCCAACAGGATCAATTTCTTTAATGCCTGTGGCAAGCGTTATATTATAATGCATTTGCTTATCCACCAAAGGCGAATTCAATGCTTTCTGATATTCTAATTTTTGCCTGTTGAGGTCATAGGAAAATCCGAGATCTGCCGTTACTACATTTATGCCTTTATTCGGCACTTTAAAAGCTCCGTTAGAAAAATGGGACAGTTTAATACCTGCATCAAGATCTAAGCGCGGTGCAATCTGATGTGTATAGGCAAGCCTAATAAGTGCTGCATAGGTGAAATGACTCCCTATAGCAATGTTTTTATTGTTGGTTTCCTTGTCATACGGATGGGTACTATAGCCTATGCCAAAACCAAACTGAAACTGAAATGTCCTATTTCTCTTTCTGATAAGATAATAATCAATGTTTCCCATTGCCGAAAAAGTTTCTCCGAGAATAGGGCTTTGATAATCTACATAATGAAAAGAGGCTCCAATATTAGGATATTTAAAGGTTTGTTCCCAAAGACGGTTTCCATAGGTGTGTTTTTTCAAGAATAAAGAAAAGCCTTTTGGATGGCTTTGAGCCAAATGTCCCATTTCCTTATCGTGCATCATTATAAAGCCTTTGCTAACATATCCACCGATGCTATAGGTATATTTCTTTGATTCCAGTGAGTCCTGTCCATAACAAAGAACGCTTGTGAAAAGTAAGGCAAAAAGTAGTAAGAATCTGATCAAAATAAATGGAAATCGGTATTATTAGAACCGCAAAATTAAGTAAAAAAATTAATTAACATTAAAAAAATGCATTAGTTCATGTCTTTGGTAAGGAAAGGATTAAGAATATAAATTAATCATGCATAAATTAACCTTTTGTATTTTTTTATATTGATTTACGACCCTTGTTTCGTTACTTTGGCAAAAAAATTAACTTACTGCAAATTTATTTAGAACCATTTCCTTAGATGTCCATCATTGTAAATTCATTAAACAAAATTTATGGGAGTCAAAAAGCGGTCGATGAAATTTCTTTTTCTGTAAAAGAAGGCGAAATTTTAGGCTTTCTTGGACCGAATGGTGCCGGTAAATCCACCACGATGAAAATTGCTACAGGGTTTTTACCTCCCTCCGGTGGTTCTATTACCGTTGGGGGTTTTGATGTTATGGAAAAACCCATCGAGGTAAAAAGGATAGTTGGATACCTTCCTGAAAATAATCCATTGTATACGGATATGTATGTGCATGAATATCTTGGATTTATAGGGTCACTTCATGGAATGCACGGATCATCTCTTCGAAACCGTACGAATGAGATTATTCAAAAGTGTGGATTGGAGAGGGAACAATCTAAAAAAATAAGTGCTTTGTCCAAAGGTTACCGGCAAAGGGTAGGTTTGGCCCAAGCCTTAATACATGATCCTCAGGTCATAATTTTGGATGAGCCTACCACGGGTCTGGACCCAAATCAAATTTTAGAAATTAGAGGCTTAATTAAAGAGGTAAGTTATAATAAAACGGTGATTTTTTCCACTCATATTATGCAGGAAGTGCAGGCTTTATGCGACAGGGTAGTTATAATCAACAAGGGAAAAATCGTCGCTGATAATGCTGTTTCAGAATTGAGAAGTGGGCAATTGGCTGGTAGAATTATAATCGTAGAGTTTTCTGCTGAAGTAATTATAGCAGATTTGGAACAAATAGAAGGCGTTGATTCGGTAAAAAATCTCGGAAAAGCTAAATACTCTATAAAGGTTTCAGGTGAAAGGGATATAAGAAAAGAAATTTTTAATTTTGCATCTCAAAATAACGTGGCATTGCTTGGATTGACGCAGGAGGAAAGTAATCTGGAAGATATATTCCAAAAGTTAACGAGATAATATCATCTCCTAAATCACTTATGATAATTACATATTTTTATTAGCTTCAAAGAATGTTCAGTATATATATCAAAGAAATCAATAGCTTTCTGGATTCGCTAATTGCCTATATCGTAATCGCTGTGTTCCTCACTGCTATAGGGCTTTTAATGTGGGTGTTTCCGGAAACCAGTGTTCTGCAATACGGATTTGCAGACATGAATACCTTGTTTTCATTGGGGCCGTATGTGTTTATGTTTCTTATCCCGGCCATCACCATGCGCACTTTTGCCGAAGAAAAAAAAGCCGGAACAATTGAGTTGCTGATGACCCGCCCATTGTCTGATTGGGACATTATCTTAGGAAAATACTTCTCGGCCTTTACACTTGTCTTATTTGCGATCTTCCCAACACTGATTTATTTCTTTTCGCTTTACTACTTAGGAAACCCTCAGGGAAATTTAGACATTGCCGGAATCGCTGGTTCTTATATTGGCCTTTCTTTGTTGGGAGCGGTTTTTACGTCTATTGGTATTTTATCCTCATCCATTACAGAAAATCAAATCATAGCATTTGTTATCGCTGTGTTCTTTTGTTTTATTTTTTATTCGGGGTTCGCATCCTTTGCATCCATAAATGTTTGGCAAGCCTCTTCGCTATTCATAGAACAACTAGGAATCCTTTATCACTATTCATCAATGAGTAAAGGATTAATAGATTCGAGAGACTTAGTTTATTTTTTCAGCGTGATCATGATCATGTTGTTAATTACCCATCTGAATTTAGGAAGTAGAAAATGGTAAAGACGAGGAGTAAAAAATGGGAATCCTTCTTAAGGTTTGGGATTGGAATTGTATTAATTATACTTCTTAATATTATTGCTAATCAATACTTTTTCAGGATCGATTTAACCGAGGAAAATAGGTATTCCATCACTGAGGCAACTAAAGAGACCCTTGAGAATTTAGAGGATGTCGTTTACGTAGAGGTTTATTTGGAGGGAAGTTTCCCCTCTGGGTTTAAAAGATTGCAAAACGCCATAAGGGAGAGCCTTGAAGAATTTCGAATTTATGGTGGTGATAATATACAGTTCGAATTTATCGACCCGAGCCAGGCTGCCGGCAAAGAAGCCCAAAATGAGTTCTATGCCAGACTAGCTGAGAAAGGAATTCAGCCTACGAATCTTTTTGCCACAGAAGATGGAGAAAAGATCGAAAAGCTAATTTTCCCCGGGGCCATTGTTTCCTATGGCGGAGAGGAAACCGCGGTGATGTTATTAAAAGGGAATCAGGCTGCCACTCCTGAGGAAAGATTGAATCAGTCTATAGAAGGTGTAGAATATGAACTAATTTCTGCTATTCATAAACTTGCAGTTGATAACAAAAAGAAGATAGCGCTAATTAAAGGACATGGGGAGTTGGATTCTCTGGAAATAGCAGGAATGACCAATAGCCTTTTAGAATTTTATGAGGTTTTCCATGTTAATTTACCCGAAAAGGAAAATCTGGCAGAATATGATGCGATAGTAGTGGCCAAACCAGATACGGTCTTTTCAGAAGCAGATAAATATAAAATAGATCAGTTTATAATGAACGGTGGAAAGGCAATGTTCTTTATTGAATCAATGCGCGTGAATATGGACAGTGCCGGGGAGGAGGGGACTGTAGCGTTCCCGTATCAATTAAATTTAGAAGATCTGTTTTTTAATTATGGAGCCAGAATAAACAATAATCTTCTTCAGGACCTTAATTCCGGCGCCCACCCTGTTGTTACGGGTTTTATGGGAGATCAGCCACAAATCAGAATTTTGCCATGGCCTTATTATCCCATTATCAATTATTTTGGTGACCATCCCATAGTCAAAAACTTAGATGCTGTATATGCCCGGTTTGTCAGCAGTATCGATACTGTAAAGGCAGACGGAATTACAAAAACACCTTTGTTTTATACCTCACAATATTCGAGGGTACTGGCTGCACCTGTATTGGTAAGCCTCAATAGCATGCGAGAAGATATTGTTCCCGAAAACTTCACTAGCGGACCGATCCCAGTCGCATATTTATTGTCAGGATCATTCTCATCTTTATATGAAAATAGGGTAATCCCTGCCAATTTTGACAAGGAGGCCTTCATACAAAAAGGTGAGCCTTCTAAAATACTTATTGTTGCAGATGGGGATTTCGTCAGGAATGAGATCAATTACCAAAATGGAACTCCCTACAAACTAGGTTATGATCCTTATATGAACGTTTCCTTCGCAAACCAGGATTTCTTGTTAAACAGCATGTCTTATTTGATAGAAGGGCAGGGAATTATCATGGCAAGAGCAAAAGAGGTAAAAATAAGGCCTCTTGATAAATTGAAAATAGAAAATGAAGAATTAAAATGGCAATTAATTAATCTGATTGTCCCTATTTTAATAATTATACTTTATGGTATTGGAAGGTATTATTATAGGAAAAACAAATATTCTACGAAAGGCAAAAATTGAGCAAGTATAAAAATTTTATATTATTTGCTATTTTAGTTAGTCTTATAGCAATTTCTGTCTGGCTGTTTATCAAAGATGAAACAACCGAAAAGATAGATTATAAGAATGTTGATTTTAGCATTTCAATAGCAGCAAGCCCTGATTCTATTATTCTTTTCAAAAAAGAAAAGGATGATCTCCTTACCTTAAAGGGCGATGAACTGTTTTTTAATGATGTCAGAATTAAGCCTAAACTTCAGGAGGCTTTGAATATAATTCTTAAGCAACTGGAAGTAAAAAGACCTGTTTCAAACAAAAGACAGGATGAATTAAACGAAATTATTGATACTGCCGGGGTTCAGGTAAAGGTTTATGAAGAAGGGGCGCTTTTGAAGGAATTCTATTTGTGGGGCGACAATGAGAAGAATGTTACCTACGCCAGGCAAACTAGTAGTGAAGAAATTTATATTGTAATTATACCAGGGCATTCTACATACATAGCTGATATTTTTTTTTATGAGGAAGATGAATGGAGGAACAACACTTTGTTTGAAAGTACCTGGAGAAGTTTAAAAGAACTACAGGTTCGGTATCCCAAAGCGGATTCAAATAATTTCAGTATTGAATATGCTGGAGAATTTTTTAAGGTCCCCGAATTAGAAGCTTTTGATACCGTTGCGTTATTAGATTATTTGGAAGAATTTAGCAATGTCAGAGTTTCCAGGTATTTAGCTGAAAAGCAATTGTCTGTGGACAGTCTGTTGACAGAAACGCCCGACATGATTGTGAAAATTGAAGATCTGGAAAAATCAAAATCCAATGAGCTTCTCTTTTATAGGGATTCATCAAAAGTAATTGTAATAGGAAAAGAACAAAAAGCCGGAATAATCCCTAAGG
>CAMPJM010000215.1 GCA_946886805.1 uncultured Flammeovirgaceae bacterium
ATGGTAAGCAATAAAATTGATATATTTGAAATACTAACTAGAGATTAAAAGAATAAATGCAGGGAAAGCAACTTAGAAAATTAGAAGCTGAGCTATGGAGAGCAGCCGACCAGTTAAGAGCGAATAGTAAATTGACAGCATCGGAGTACTCGATGCCTGTTTTGGGATTGATCTTTTTGAGACACGCCTACAACCGTTTTCAAAAAGTGAAAATTGAAGTTGAAAAAACCTTGCCATCGCATCCTCAACGAGGAAAACGGCCATTAACAAAAAAGGATTTTGAAGAGCAAAATTCAATGTTTCTGCCTGAGAAATCGCAGTTTGACTATTTGGTTTCACTGCCCGAAAGTGTCGATATAGGCGAAGCGATTGACAACGCAATGAAATTGATTGAGGATGAATACGAAAATCTTAAGGGAGTATTGCCAAAGAATTTCTCCATTTTCAGCAAAGACTTATTGCGCGAACTGCTCCGCATTTTCAATAAAGAAGTTTTGCAAAAAGCCGAGGGTGATCTATTTGGAAAGATTTACGAATACTTCCTTGGCAAATTTGCTATGACTGGTGCACAGGAAGGCGGAGAGTTTTTTACGCCTATGAGTTTGGTGCAGACCATAGTGAACGTAATTGAACCAGACCACGGTATTGTATTTGATCCTGCTTGTGGCAGTGCGGGTATGTTTGTGCAAACCGGGTATTTTATAGAAAGCGAAGGACTGAATCCTGCCGAAAAGGTCACTTTTTACGGACAGGAAAAAGCCGAACTCAATACCAAGTTGGCCAAAATGAACCTGGCCGTTCACGGACTGGAAGGCAACCTACAGGAAGGCAATACTTTTTACGAAGACAAGCATAACCTCGTAGGCGGAGCTGATTTCGTAATGGCCAATCCGCCTTTTAACGTAGATGGTGTAGACAAAGCCAAAGATGCTGTAAAGAAAGACCCTCGCCTGGTTTTGGATGACAAAGTAAATCTGCCGAAAAACGACAACGCCAATTATCTGTGGATTCAGTATTTCTATAATTACCTGAAGCCGACAGGAAGGGCAGGTTTTGTAATGGCTTCTTCTGCCAGTGATGCAGGACACAGTGAAAGAGATATCCGGCAGAAATTGGTAAAGACCGGAGCTGTAGATGTGATGATGGCCATCGGCAATAACTTTTTCTACACGCGTTCCTTGCCTTGTACCCTTTGGTTTTTTGACCGTACCAAGGAGGATGACAAAGAGAAAAGCGATAAAGTGCTGATGTTGGATGCCCGGAAAATTTACCGCAAGGTAACCTCTAAAGTAAACGACTTTAGCCCTGAGCAGCTGCAAAACCTCATTTGTATTGTAAACCTGTATAGGGGCAACAGCCAAAAGTTTGAAAGCACGGTAAAAGGTTATTTGCAAACGGCCGCCGACTTAGCAAGAGAAACAGCCGCAGCCACTACAGAACTCCAAAAGCAATTGCAGAAAGTTTCGGAAATAGTAAGTGAATATCGTCTGAAACAGGACTCGCAGGATATGAAGATCCACAAGATGATTCCTGAATGGGAAGAAATAAAAAAAGAAGCTAATCATATTTATGACCTGCAAAACAGCTTAATAGCCGACATTGGTTTGCTAGACAATTCTGCTGATCCAATCATAGAGAAAATTGTAGTTCAGACTAAGGGATTACGTAAGCCACAAGACAAACTCATCAAGCGGCTGCTCGATGCAATTATTACAGCCGTCAAAGATTACCAATTAAACAAAAACAAAGATTGGAAGGAGCTGGGACTAAAAGAGCAACTGGACCAATTGAAAGCATTGCAGCAACAACTCAGTGGTAACCCCAATGAAGAAGAACCCGGACTTTTGCACGAAACTGAATATTTCTACAAACAAGCACATTGGCTAGTCAGCCGTTTTCCCGAAGGTATTTATGCCGATGTGGAAGGATTATGTAAGGTAGTAAGCCAAAAGGAAATTGAAGCCAAAGACTGGAGCCTAAGCCCTGGGAGGTATGTAGGGGTGGATGTGGCCACCGATGATAATGATGTTGATTGCGAAGAACGCCTTAAGGAAATACATATCGAACTTGAAGGATTGAATGAAGAAGCGATACAACTTCAGAACACGATTTCAAATAATTACAGGATGATCAGGATTTAAAATCTACAAGAAATGGACACGATTAAAAATGATGACATTGATAAACTGACCCACAAGATTATTGGATGTGCAATGAAAGTTCATTCGACATTAGGCAATGGATTTCAGGAAGTAATCTATCAACGTGCTCTTGCAATTGAATTGTCTCATAAGGGAATTTCCTTTCAACGGGAATTGGAAATGCCTATTTTCTATCATGAAGAGCAAATCGGAACACGAAGAGTTGACTTCTTTGTAGAAGAAAAAGTAATGGTAGAACTCAAATCCATTGAAAAACTGGAAGGTGTACACAAAGCACAGGCGATAAATTATTGTGAGGCTTATAATATTGCCGATGGATTGCTAATCAATTTCGGTAGCACCAGTTTAGATTTCAAAAGGGTCTACAATAAAAAATTAATACCAAAAGACACATTGAAATTTAAGCAGCCATGATAAGTCTAATAAAAAATGTCTGAACACGATAAAAAAGATTAAAGGATGGGCATGATGATGTCTGAACACGATTTAAACGGGACTAGAAGAAGGACACGATTATGTCTAAACACGATTTACAAAAAAGCGGATGGAAATAATTAGAAATGATGATAGTGATAAGCTGAGTGATCTCGAGATTTTATCGTCAATAAATCCTGTCTATCATAAAATCAATAAAAATCGTGTTCAGACAATTTCTGAGAATTATAAAGAGTTGGTGGTATGAAATGGAAGAAAGTTGAAATAGGACAACTTGGAGATGTAATAACAGGAAATACACCACCTAGAAAAAATCCTGAATTATACGGTGATTTTATACCTTTTATTAAACCAACGGATATCGAAATTGACAGACGGTTTACACCAAATCCTGAAGAGTGTTATTCAGAGCTGGGATTTGAGAAATACAAGAAGTCATTGATTCCAAAAGGGGCGACGTGTGTTGTTACCATTGGAAGTATTGGAAAGAAGATTACACAAGCAATGACCAACTGCTTTATTAACCAAGCCGTAAATGCGGTAATTCCAAATGCTGATTATGATGCGGATTTTGTTTTCTACCTGCTTAAAAACAATCTCGATAAAGTTAAAGGTCTAGATTCCGGAACATCATCTGGAAGAGAAAACGTTTCTAAATCTTCATTTTCCAGCATTGAAGTTATAGTTACAAAAGATCTCCCCACCCAACGCCGCATCGCTTCCATCTTATCAGCTTATGATGATCTGAT
Source organism: uncultured Flammeovirgaceae bacterium (assembly GCA_946886805.1). The sequence continues at coordinate 3,347 of CAMPJM010000215.1, forward strand.
TGAGAATAATTTGAAGCGGATAAAGTTGCTGGAGGAGAAGGCGTTTTTGAGGTTTAAGCAGATGGAAAAGGATCTATCGGACAACGAAAAAATAAATTTGTATGACTTTGCAGATATACAAATGGGGTTTGCATTTAAAGCCGAAGCATTTAATGTAGATGGAGAAGGAATACCCATTATACGAATAAGAGATATCCCAAATCAGATCACAAAATCATATACCACGCAAGATGTAGATAGTCAATATTGGGTAGAAAAAGGTGACTTATTAATTGGAATGGATGGTGAATTTCACATGAATGAATGGCTCGGACAAAGAGGATATTTAGTTCAGCGTGTTTGCAGATTGAGAACAAAAAATGTATTATATCAGAGTTATTTATGGCAAGCTTTGAAAGAGCCAATTCACTACTACGAAACAACTATTTCAGGTGCAACCGTTGCGCATTTAGGTAAAAAGCATTTAGAAGAAATCTTCATTCCCAAACCGAAAGAATCTATGAAAAAGGAACTAGAAGAAATGAATATTATGCGTAAGCTCAAAATTGTTTTGGCAAAACAAAACTCAAAACTCCGAGAAGCAAGAGATATCTTATTGCCTAAACTTATGAACGGACAAATAGAAGTATAAACTATGAAAAGCAAACCAGCATTTACGAAAGCAGAGGCCGAGGAAATCGTGGATCTCATAAAAGAAAAACTAAAGGCTGATTCCACAAAGCAAAAAGGCATTCGGGCCAAAATTCGCAAACGTGGTTTCTACGCAAGTGATTACGATTTTCATAATGGTTATACAGTGGAGCAGTTTTTAAGTGTGGCAAAAATAGCTGTTGCCAACACTTCGGTACCTCAAATGCCTTCCTCAAAAGCTGTTGTCGAGCCTAAATCCACATCAAAGACCACAAGCAAATCAAGAAGTAAAAGTGATGAAAGCTATGTGATTGATTTGTGTGACGAGGTATTGAAGCAAAAAAGCTATTCGCCAGCATCGGTTTAATTTCCTATTAGGTGATGCAGGAACTAAATTGCCAGTTGATGCATACTACCCTTCACTAAACTTAGTGGTGGAATTCAAAGAAAAGACAGCATACCGAAGAAGTTAAGTTCTTCGATAAAAGTCAAACTGTAAGCGGAGTAGGAAGAGGAGAACAGAGGAGGCTCTATGATCAGAGAAGGCGAGACGTTCTACCAACGCAGGGCATTAAACTAATCGAGCTTGACTACACGGATTTTGACCATACAAGGCGTAAGAAATTGATAAGGAATAGAGAAGATGATTTGAGAGTACTTATTGAGAAATTGAAGGCGTAAGACAAAATATCAAAGTCCGGAAATGCTGAAGACTAAAGATGACGATTTTTTTATTTCTGATTGGCTAAAAAAACAGAAAAAAGTAAAATTCCTTGGGATATTGGAAGGTATTTACAATCCCCGCTTTTAACTATGGCGAATTCGCCACAATTAAAAAAATGGTTCCATTATCCAAAACTGGTTACGAAACAGAAATACCATTGAGTTGCTTGGTTTCTGGAAGGTATGTATAATCCGGATTTTGAACCCCTCGAATTCGAGGGGTTTAAAAAGCAGGCATGGAGCAAATAGTTATTTTATTAACTAAACTGATGAACGTACAGATAGAAGTGTAACTATGGCAAAAAGCAAAACTATCATTGTAAAGAGCTTATCCATTACCATTTTTAAAATGGGCAAGGAGGATTATATTTCTTTGACCGATATTGCACGAAATAAAAATGCCGAAGAACCCAAAGATGTGGTGAAAAATTGGATGCGTTCCCGAACAACTATCGAATTTTTGGGGCTTTGGGAACAATTGAATAATCCCGAATTCAAAGGGGTCGAATTCGACTCCTTTCTATTTGAGGCAGGAAGCAACTCCTTTACATTATCTCCATCAAAATGGATTGGGGCCACCAACGCCAAAGGTTTAATTTCAAAAGCTGGTAACAATGGCGGTACATTTGCCCATAAAGATATAGCCTTTGAATTCGCATCTTGGGTGAGCTCTGGGTTCAAGTTATATCTCATCAAAGAGTTTCAACGCTTGAAGGACGATGAAAACGACAGGTTGAAACTTACCTGGAATCTTCAACGCACCTTAGCGAAAGTAAATTACCGGATACACACCGATGCGATTAAAGAAAACCTAATACCAGAAACGCTCTCAAAGGAAAAAATAAACTTTGTATATGCTGATGAAGCCGATATGCTGAATATGGCATTGTTTGGAATGACTGCCAAACAATGGAGGGAAGCCAACCCCAAAGCAGAAGGAAATATTCGAGATGCTGCGACCATAGAGCAGCTGGTAGTATTGAGCAATATGGAAAGTATTAATGCGGTTTTAATTCATCAAGGTGTATCACAGAGTGAACGGTTGACGCAATTAAACAATATAGCCATCACCCAAATGAAATCGCTTTTGGGCAATAATAACCTAAAGAAATTGAAATAATGACGTGGGAATACTCGGAAGATAATTTAATAGAACAAACGGCAATTGATTTATTTTTTAACCAGTTGGGTTGGGATACCCTATTAGCATACAACAAGGAAGGTCTTGGCGACGGCAGTACTTTGGGCAGACTAAATAAAAAGGAAGTGGTGCTCAAGAAGACCTTCTTGGAAAAAATTATAGAGTTCAATCCGGGTTTACCTCAAAAGGCATACGAAGAAGCCTACAAGAAGCTGGAGGAAGAAAGCATTACCAAGTCATTAGCGGAAATCAATTACGAGAAATATCAATTTTTAAGAAACGGTATTCCTGTGGATTTTATAAATGAAAAAGGGGAACAGGTTAAAAACAAAATCCTCAAAGTAATTGATTTTGAAAACGCAGACAACAATAACTTTCTAGCCGTTCGCCAATTGTGGATCCAGGGAAAAAGCAACCGTCAACGCAGACCGGATATTATTGGCTTTGTAAATGGCATTCCATTGGTTTACATAGAACTTAAGAACCCAATGCGGAAGGTCAGAGATGCCTACGATGAAAATTTTTTAGATAATCGGGACGTTATTCCAAAACTGTTTTATTACAATGCTTTTGTGATTTTGAGCAATGGCAGAGAAAGTAAAATTGGAAGTGTAACGGCCGAATATCATCATTTTCATGAATGGAAGCGCATTTCAGAGGATGATGAAGGAGTTGTCGATTTAGACAGAATGATAATCGGCGTTTGTCATAAAGAAAGAATTTTAGATCTTTTTGAAAACTTTATATTATTTGATAAATCAAGTGGAGGTGTTACCAAACTCATTGCCAGAAACCATCAGTATATTGGCGTAAATAAAGCCATAGAAAACATCCGACATAAAGAGGAACTTTACAAAATAGACAAAATCAGTTTAGAAGAAAAACAAAAACTCGGTGTTTTTTGGCATACTCAAGGAAGCGGAAAATCGTATTCAATGGTTTTCTTCTGCCAAAAGATTCATCATAAGTTTACAGG
>CAMPJM010000216.1 GCA_946886805.1 uncultured Flammeovirgaceae bacterium
GTTTATCCTTCTCCTTAATATAAGGATGAGCCCTTATCCTACGTTAATATCGAAGTCATAGTAGTACAGCAGTTTTTATCCGGATCGGATATATTGAAAATTATTAATAAAAAAAATGTTTAAAATGAATAAAAATTCCAAGCGTGAATCAATGGAGTTCAGTAAGATTCAATTAATGAAGAAGATTTTTATTGCTTTAGCTTTTTCTGTGTTTCTACACGAGGAAGTGTTTGCTCAAAAAGAGATTAAGTTAAATGATTTATCATCGTTTAAAAATCCATCAAAAAGTTGGGCAATTGTGGGTGGGGTTTATGCCGACCTTGAAAAGGAAAATTCTCTGGAAACGAAAGAGGGGCAGGGAATTCTTGTAAACGCCCCATCAAAAAAGTCTCCGGGTAAAGACCTGATCACAAATTTTGAACACGGTAATATTGACCTGGAGCTGGATTTTTTAATGGCCAAAGGATCTAACTCGGGCATTTACCTTCAGGGAATGTATGAGATTCAGCTTTTCGACGGATGGGGCAATCCACTGTCGAACCATGGCTCCAACGGCGGTGTTTATCAGCGTTGGGATGAGAGTAAACCCGAAGGGCAAAAAGGCTACCAGGGTTATGCGCCACGTCAGAAGGTAGGTCGTGCTCCAGGACTGTGGCAACATTTAAAAGTTTCTTTTCAGGCACCCATTTTTAATGCCGCAGGAGAAAAAATAGAAAATGCCAAAATTTTAAAGGCGGAACTGAACGGCGTATTGATACATGAAGATCTGCCTTTATTTGGCCCTACCCGAGGGTCGCTCTCGAGCAAAGAGACGGCTATGGGACCTTTGCGATTTCAGGGCGATCACGGTGCAGTAGCTTTTAGAAACATAAAAATTACTGCTTACGACAACCCTAAACCAGAACTTAAAAATTTAGAATTTGCCATCTATGACGGTAAGTTTGAAAAAGAACCTGTTTTTGACAGTCTGCCTCCGGAAGCGGAAGGTACTTCGGTTATTTTAACCTCAAACTTGAAGAACAGACCTCAGAATTTTTTGATCCGCTATTCCGGAACCCTCGATGTGAAAGTAGCTGGTGAATATAACTTTGACCTTCAAACAGTAGGAGGAACAGGTGTCTTGAAAATAGACGAAAAGGTGGTTATTCCCCTTTATCAGGGTAATAATGGTGGCACAGGAACAATTGAATTACCAGCGGGCGAACTACCTTTCGAATTACTGTATTCAAAATTTGTAGAGTGGGACGATCCTGCTTTAGGTTTGTCTATTTCTGGTCCGGGTATAAGGGAGTATTTGATAAGTGATGCGGAGGAAATGTTAGAGAGCGTGTCTGTTGACCCTATTTTAGTGTCTGCTTCTGAAATTCCGGTGCTGAGAAGTTTTATGGATGTTCCCAATGCACCCCGCATTACGCATGCAGTTTCTGTTGGAAGCGAAAACGGACTGCATTACACTTACGATTTAAACCACGGCGCATTGGTACAACTATGGCGGGGCGGTTTTTTGGATGCAACACCTATGTGGCACAGTAGGGGAGATGGCTCCTCCAGACCACAGGGTTCTGTACAATATTTAATAAAACAGCCTGAACTGGCTATTGCTAAGTTGAAATCTGCACAGGACGCATGGGTTACAGATACTTTAGGAAGCTCTTTCAGACCAAAAGGCTATATTTTAGACAATAACAGGAAACCTGTTTTCCAATACAGAATTTATGGTGCAGCTATAGAAGATGCAATCAATGTTTTAGAAGGAGGCAAAGGGATAGAAAGAAAAATTAAGCTTGATAATCAGAAAGAAGGCTTGTACATGAGACTTGCGGAAGGAAGTAAAATTGAAGAACTAGAAAAAGGTATGTACCTGGTTGGAGAGAAAGATTATTATATAAAAATTAATGAAAACGGCGGAGAACAACCTTTGGTTAGAAATAGCAAAAATGGACAGGAACTGATTATTCCTATTCGAGAAAATTTAAGTTATTCTATTTTATTCTAATAAAAAATTAATTCAGAACATGATATTCATTAAAAAAATACTTTTACACTTTTTTCTGATTGCCTTTACCTTGGTTATGGGGTTTAATTCCCTTGCACAAGAATCGCCTATGGAAGAAGACTTCTTCAGGATTATGAGAGTTAGCTCCCCTGAAGGTACCCTGCTGGAAGTAGGTGGGCTGGCAGTTTTGCCAAATGGCAATCTGGGAATTTCTACCAGACGAGGAGATGTTTTTATAGTAGAAAATCCTACCAGTGCAAATCCTTATTTTAGAAAATTTGCTTCTGGCTTGCACGAAGTATTAGGACTTGCTTATAAAGATGGCGCACTTTATTGTGCCCAAAGAGGGGAACTCACCAAACTGGTAGATACTAATGGCGATGGCTCGGCAGATGTTTTTGAAACCGTATATGCCTGGCCTATATCAGGTAACTATCATGAATATAGCTTTGGGCCAAAAATAGCGCCTGACGGTTCTTTTTTTGTAACTACCAATTTAGGTTTTACAAATCCATGGTGGCAGGCTAAAAGTTTAGTGCCATGGAGAGGCTGGACCTTAAAAATCTCACCTGATGGAAAAATGGAACCCTGGGCTACGGGAATGAGATCTCCGGCAGGGTTGGGAATGATAGATGGAGAGTTCTTCTATTCCGAAAATCAAGGTGACTGGGTAGGATCAGGTGGTATCTGGCATTTAAAAAAAGGGTCGTTTGCCGGCCATCCCGGAGGTTTGAGATGGGCGGAAAGACCAGAATCTCCGGTGAAGTTAACTCAAGAAATTGTTTTTTCCCACGTTGACGATAGAGTCGAAAAGAACGAAAGGGGACAATTTATAAAACCTGAAAACATAGTAAACGAAGAGGTTGTAACCCTTGCGGATATGAAAGGCAAATTTCCCGGCTTGCAATTACCGGCTGTCTGGTTGCCCTATGGAATTTATGGTATCTCTACTTCCGACATCGTGGAAATTCCCGATGGAAACTTCGGTCCCTTCGAAGGACAGTTGTTGGTAGGAGATCAAGGACAGAGTAAAATTATGCGGGTGTTTTTGGAAGAAGTTAATGGTGAGTTCCAGGGAATTGCATGGGATTTCCGTAGTGGATTTCAATCAGGCGTTTTGCGGATGGCCTGGGCACCTGATGGCTCTTTGTTTGTTGGTGAAACGAACAGAGGATGGGGCTCTGCTGGCGAGGCCAACCAAGGCTTACAACGTCTGATCTGGAACAAACATATTCCCTTTGAGATGAGAACGGTTAAAGCAATGCCTGATGGTTTTGAAATTGAGTTCACGACGCCTGTCGACAAAGCTTCAGCTGAAGACCTTGCTTCTTATTCAGTGGAGAGCTTTATCTACAAATACCACGCTGTGTATGGTAGCCCTCCAGTTAACTTGGAAACACTGTCTGTGACAGGAGTAAAAGTTTCAGATGACGGTATGAAGGCGAGAATTATAGTTGACGGTCTGAACAAAAATTATATTCACAAAATTTCTTTGTTTGGGGTAAGGGCAGAAGAAAATTCTTATTCCCTCGTTCATCCTGTAGGTTATTATACTTTAAATAATATTCCTGATGGGGAGAAACTTTCCTTAAGTGAAGTAAGCACATACAATTCTTCGCTAGAAAAATCGGAAAAGGAAGCAAAGACTAAATCAAATACAAATAGTTCAGCAAAGAAAGCCGCATCTGCAAAGAAAGCCGAGACTGCTGCGGGAAATCAAACAGCAAAAAAAGCACCCGATTTTGAGGCGATTAAACCTCTGTTATTAAAAAATACCTGTACTGCATGTCACAACGCTGAAAAAAGACAAGTGGGACCTTCTTTCAAGGACATAGCTAAAAGGAATTATACCAATCGGGAGATTTTAGAACTTATTCATAACCCAAAACCAGAAAACTGGCCTGGATACGCTACCCCAATGCCTCCGATGCCTCAAGTATCGGAAGGGGATGCATTGCGTATAGCGGAATGGATCAATTCTTTGGATTAACAATAATGTAACCGCTCAGCATTAAAGATTATCCCTTATGAAGCGGTGAGTAATTACGGATAAATTGATAAAATAGAAAAGCATTAAGGCTCCGGCTTTACTGCTTTTTTTTTGCCTAATCGAGACGAACGATAGCGACATAAACCCTTTTTGCCCTAATTTCTTCGTATTATTCTTGGCAAAAGACCCAAACTTTTTGAGATAAAAGATAGGACAATACCTTTTTTTTGCCTTATCTTGAAAGTAAGACAAAGTAATAATGAAAAAGATAATTATTCCTGTATTAGCAGTCATTGTTATCCTTTTAGGGCTGTGGGTTGTGTTTGATCCTTCCGAGTCGGACGAAACTTCTTCTTCAGCTGGTAAGGAATGGCGTGAATATTTGGGTGGGCCAGACCGGAATCATTATTCTACTTTGAATCAAATTACTGCTGAGAATGTAAGCCAGTTGGAAATGGCCTGGGAGTATCATACAAAAGATACGGGTCAGATCCAGTGTAATCCTATCATTGTTGATGGTGTCCTATATGGGATGACAGCCAAAACGCAACCTTTTGCTGTTGATGCTGCCACAGGAAAGGAATTATGGAGAAAAAGAGCTGCTGAAGGTATGGATGAACTTAGTACCAGCAGGGGCCTTGTTTATTGGGAAGACGGCGAAGATAAAAGGATTTTGTACACCAGTGGTGAATGGCTTTATGCTGTGGAAGCAGGCACAGGAAATCCAGTTTCGACCTTTGGGGACAATGGGCGCGCAAGTTTGAAAGCAGGTCTTGGGGAAACTGCCGATAATAAAATGGTGATCTCCAATACACCGGGTACCGTTTATAAAGACCTTATCATTATGCCCCTGAGGTTATCTGAAGGGGTAGATGCTGCATTAGGACATGTTCAGGCTTTTAACATACGCACAGGGGAAGTAGCCTGGGTTTTCCACACCATCCCTCAGCCTGGAGAGTTTGGCTATGAAACCTGGCCCGAGGATGCCCATAAAAATAATGGAGTAGGTGCCGCCAATAATTGGGCAGGAATGGCGGTTGATCGTGAAAGAGGAATAGTTTACGTACCTACAGGTTCGGCGGCCCATGATTTTTACGGAGGAAACCGAAGGGGCAGTAATCTGTTTGCCAACACCCTTCTCGCCCTTAATGCAAATACCGGAGAACGTATATGGCATTTTCAACTTGTCCATCACGATATTTTGGATAGAGATCCTCCGGCACCTCCAAATCTAATTACCATTACCAGGGATGGAAAAAAAATAGATGCTGTAGCACAAGTTACAAAGCAAGGATATGTTTTTGTCTTTGACAGAGAGACAGGTGAACCCCTTTTTCCCATTGAAGAGAGACCGGTTCCTGCCTCTGATATCCCCGGCGAAGAAGCATGGCCGACACAGCCGTTTCCGACCAAACCAGCGCCATATGCAAGACAAGAGTTCACTGAAGAAGATATTAGCCCTTATGCTAAAAATCGTGAAGAATTAATAGAAACTTTCCGGAACAGCAGATCTGAAGGCCCCTTCACCCCCCTTAGCGAGGAAGGTACCATCATCTATCCGGGATTGGATGGAGGCGCTGAATGGGGAGGAGCGGGTGTGGATCCGGAAGGGATCATGTATGTGAATAGCAGTGAAATGGCCTGGCACATTTCACTGGGTGCATCAGCTTCAGAAGAAGAGTTAGCAGGTATGTCCATAGGTAAAAGATTGTATACACTTAACTGTACACCTTGCCATGGTGCTGATCTTAAAGGCAATGTTGCAAGTGGTTTCCCATCTTTGGAAGATATTGGAAGTCGCCGGGAGCGGGAGCACGTTGCAAATGTGATTACTAAGGGCAAAGGCATGATGCCCGCCTTCAGTAAACTTTCTGAAACTGAAAGAAAGGCACTGGTTGCTTTTCTTTTTGAGGAAAAGGAGCAACCAGAGATCAAGGAGCCAGGATTGGGTAAATCTGAGGAAACAGGAGCAATAATCCCTTATCAGATTTCGGGCTACACTAAATTTTTGGATGAGGATGGTTATCCTGCCATTCGGCCACCATGGGGGACTTTGAATGCCATAAACCTAAATACAGGGGAATATGTGTGGAAGGTAGTATATGGCGAATATCCTGAGTTGATGGAAAGAGGTATTCCCCAAACAGGCGCAGAAAGTTATGGGGGTCCTGTTGTAACTGCCAGTGGCTTGTTATTTATCGCCGGAACAAAAGATGGTAAATTTAGAGCTTACGACAAGAGAAATGGAGAACTCCTTTGGGAAACAAGTCTTCCTGCAGCTGCTTTCGCAACACCGAGTACTTATGAGGTAAATGGGAAGCAGTATGTGGTCATAGCGTGTGGAGGAACCAAGTTGGGGGCAGAAGGAGGTGACAGTTATGTTGCCTTTGCTCTTCCGGATTAACAAAAGCTAAATATCAAAGCTAAATGCCAAAATCTAAACTAGAATTAATTGATCTACACGAATATGCAAGTGGTGTGGTACTTCCAACTTGTGTGGTAAAATATTAATAAGGGCTTTTTCAGCAATTGCGTTGGCTCCAAAGACTGCTACAACCAAGTTTGAAATCACGCTTTACTAACTTTTCTGTTTTCGATTTAGGTGGAGCTTGAACATCTTCCATATTCTCAATTACCTCTGGCGCTTGTCCCCTGACAGCGCCCAACCTTGATAGATCTGCTGCTCTTGGTTGTGTGAAATCGAAAGGCATTTTTTAGAGCACATTCAGAAAGGGAGGGAAAAGATTGATTCCTTTAATCTACGAAGTTATAGGTCACTGAA
>CAMPJM010000217.1 GCA_946886805.1 uncultured Flammeovirgaceae bacterium
GAAGCAATGAACACATGCATGAAGATGGCACTGTACATGAAGAGCATGCCCCGGAAGAACCGGTAGAGCAGGAAGAATTTGAAGTGGGCGAAGATACCACTGCCCAGGAAACGCACAGCCATGACGAAGGCAGTGATCACCAACATTAAATCAGTTAATCCTTATCCTCTTGAGGGTTTAAACCCCCTCAAGAAGATTGCCAGTATTTTAAAGTCCTACCGAATGAAATATATCCCAGTTGTATTCCTATGTGCAATCGCATTGCTCAGTAGCTGTAATACGCACCCACATGATGGATTGGAGCCCACGGAGGAACTGCTCCCCATGGTTTATACTATCTATACAGATAAAACAGAGTTTTTTGTGGAATTTCCCCCATTGATCAGCGGAGATACCATCAGGTTTGCAGCACATCTTACTGAGCTTGAAAATTTTAAACCCATTACAGAAGGAAGTCTTACTGCCAGCCTTATCAAAGACGGAAAAGGGATTAGGAACACAGTGGATGGCCCGACTTCCCCGGGCATTTTTCGGCCCGGCCTAAATCCTAAGGAAGCTGGGGTTTACCGCTTGGTATTTGAACTTAATTCCTCCGGCCTTCAGGACCGGATTGTGATCAATAATGTCATTGTTTACCCGGATGCAGCTACTGCTCTCGCTAATCAGGAAGAAGAGCTGCCTGGAGATGAGATTACTTATCTCAAAGAGCAGGCCTGGAAGACCGATTTTGCCAATATGCCTATCATACCGCAACCCTTCAGCAACGTTCTTAAATCTTCTGGGAAAATTATGGCTGCTCAAGGCAATGAAACAGTTCTTTCCGCCAAAACCAATGGAATAGTCTTTTTCCAGAGCAATAACCTGTTGGCCGGGAAATCTGTCAACAAAGGGGAAACATTGTTTTCCGTTTCTGGTAGCGGACTTACATCCGGCAACATAGAAGCGCAATTCCAGGAAGCCAGGCTTAATTTTGAAACCAGCAAAAATGATTTTGAACGGGCACAGGAACTGGTGCAAGACCAGATCATTTCCGAAAGGGAGTTCCAGGAAAGGCAGTTAAGGTTTCAGCAGGCGCAGACAATTTATAATAACTTGCGGCAAAACTATGCTTCCGGTGGCCAGAAAGTCACCACCCCTATAAACGGATTTATTAAAAACATATATGTACGAGAAGGCCAGTTTATAGAAATAGGCCAGCCCCTTGCCGTAGTTTCCCAAAACCAGAAGTTAACATTAAAGGCGGAAGTGTCACAAGGTAATTTTTCTGCCTTAAAAGACATCAGCACTGCTAATTTCAGAACGGCTTACGACAACAAAACTTATAACGTTGACAGCCTGAACGGAAAGCTTATTTCTTATGGCAAAAGCGCTGTTGATAACGCTTATTTTATCCCTGTATATTTTGAAGTTGATAATGTAGGAGCACTTATACCAAATTCCTTTGTCGAGGTTTTTCTTAAGACAAGCCCCATAGAAAATGCTTTGGTCATCGCCTCTTCAGCGCTTATGGAAGAACAGGGCAGCTATTATGTCTATGTGCAAACCGGTGGGGAATCCTTTGAGAAAAGAGAGGTGGACTTGGGCGCCAATGATGGGCAGCGTGTACAGCTCCTCTCCGGGGTGAAGGAAGGGGAAAGGGTAGTAACTAAAGGTGCTTATGATATAAGATTATCGTCCATGTCAGGGGAGTTACCAGCCCACGGGCATGAACATTAGGGAAATGTTGAATTTATAAATTTTAGATTATGAATTCAACACGCTTATCTCAATTCATAATTTGTAATTTCTTCCCCTTGTCATTTAAAATTCATTCTTCAAAATTTAAAATTTCCATCCCGTGTTAAATAGAATTATAGATTATTCACTTAAAAATCGGCTGCTGGTCTTGGTGGTGGCCTTTTTGCTTTTGGCAGGAGGCACTTATACCGCTTCTGAAATGGAGGTGGATGTATTTCCTGATCTCACAGCACCTACGGTTGTGGTATTGACTGAATCTCACGGCATGGCACCGGAGGAAGTAGAAAGGCTCGTTACCTTCCCCATTGAGACCACGGTAAATGGTGCTACGGATGTACGAAGGGTACGTTCTTCATCCTCCGCCGGTATTTCTATCGTTTGGGTGGAGTTTGAGTGGGGAACGGATATTTTCCAGGCCCGACAGATAGTGAGTGAGCGGTTGATGAGTGTCGCTGAAAAACTTCCGGCAGGAGTAGGTACGCCAACCATGGCACCGCAATCTTCTATAATGGGAGAAATATTGCTGTTGGGAATTACGGCCGACAGTACAAATAACATGGAGCTCAGAACATTGGCAGATTGGAGCATCAGGCCACGCTTATTGGCAATCGCAGGAGTCTCCCAAGTTGTCGTAATAGGAGGCGAATTCAAGCAATATCAGGTATTGATCAGCCCCGAGAAGATGAAATATTATGACATTACCCTGAATGAAATTATTGTTGCTGGGGAGGAAGCCAACCAAAATGCCTCCGGTGGCTTTATGAATGAATTTGGCAATGAATATATAGTAAGGGGCATAGGAAGGACGAGCGATATTGACGCGTTGGGAAATACGGTAGTAAAAGTAGTGGACGGTTTCCCGGTAAAGGTCAGCGATGTAGCGAAGATAAAGATAGGGACAGCACCGAAGATCGGGGACGGATCGCTCAAAGGAGGACCGGCAGTGATTATGACGGTGATGAAACAGCCGAACACCAACACTGTAGAACTTACAGCCCAGATAGAAGAGGCCATTAATGAGTTGGGCAATACCTTGCCAACAGATATCAAGATCAATACAAAAATCTTCCGCCAGGCAGATTTTATTAATTCCTCTATTGACAATGTGCAGACAGCATTGGTGGAAGGTTCCATTTTCGTGGTTGTCATCCTGTTTTTGTTCCTGATGAATTACAGGACCACGCTTATTTCGTTATTGGCCATACCGCTGTCCTTGCTGGTCGCGGTGATCGCTTTGAAGTGGTTGGGCTTCACCATTAACACCATGAGCCTGGGCGGTATGGCCATTGCCATTGGCTCCTTGGTGGATGACGCAATTATTGATGTGGAAAATGTCTTTAAACGTTTGAAAGAAAATGCGCGAAAAAAACCTGAAGATAAAGAAAACCCTATAAAGGTAGTGTTTGAGGCGTCCAAAGAAATCAGGTCATCTATTTTGAATGCCACACTTATTATTATTGTTGCTTTTGTCCCGCTCTTTTTCCTTAGCGGGCTGGAAGGAAGGATGTTGAAGCCGCTTGGGATCTCCTTTATCGTTTCGTTGTTTGCTTCCCTCATCGTGGCCGTTACGGTGACACCGGTACTTTGCAGTTTTATGCTCACCAATGAGAAAATGCTGTTGAAACAGGGAGAAGGAAGCTGGGTGGAACGAAAACTGAAATATTACTATGGCCGGGGACTGGAAAAGGCTATGCATGCCAAAAAACTGGTATTGGGCGTGGCCATAGGTCTGTTCATTCTGACTTTAATATTAATTTCTGGACTGGGCAGAAGCTTTCTCCCCGAGTTTAATGAAGGCTCTTTAGTGATCAGTGTCGTGACAAAGCCAGGTATCTCGCTGACGGGATCCAATGAGCTAGGCAGCCGGATCGAAAATGCTTTGCTTAGCGTTCCCGAAATAAGCATTACTACCCGTCGGACCGGAAGGGCAGAACTGGATGAACATGCCCAGGGGGTAAATGCATCCGAAATTGATGCCCCTTTTGTACTGGATGAGCGGTCAAAAGAAGAATTTATGGTTGAAGTCCGGGAAAAGCTGGACAGGTTCACGGGTGCCAGTATCACCATCGGGCAGCCCTTGGGCCATCGGATAGACCATATGCTATCCGGAACAAGGGCAAATATCGCCATTAAACTTTTCGGGACAGATTTGGGCAAGATGTTTTCGCTTTCCAATCAGGTAAAAGAATCCATTACGGGAATCGAAGGACTGGTGGACATCAGCGTGGAACAGCAGGTAGAGATCCCCCAGGTGCAGATCAGGGCAAACAGGGAGATGCTTGCCAAATATGGCATTACCATTGGTGAATTTACCGAATTTGTTGATGTGGCTTTTGCTGGGGAAAAAGTAGGGGAAGTGTATGAAGGCGCCAGAAGCTTTGACCTGGTATTGCGGTATGATGAAGAAAGCAGGGGCAGTATCGAGAAGATCAGGAATGCTTTCATTGATACACATGATGGGGCAAAGATTCCTCTCTATTACGTAGCGGATATTGTCTCTACCAGTGGCCCGAATACGATCAACAGGGAAAATGTACAGCGAAAGGTAGTAGTTTCGGCCAATGTTGCAGGCAGGGATTTAAGAAGCGTTGTGAACGAGATCAAGGAAAGGGTAGGACAAAACATAAGCCTTCCGGAAAATTATCGCATCGAATATGGAGGCCAGTTTGAAAGTGAGGCCGCTGCCTCCAAGACATTGCTGTTCACTTCCATGATCGCTATCTTGGTTATATTCTTACTGCTGTATCAGGAGTTCAAGAATGCAAAAGTAGCCGGTATCATTTTACTGAACCTGCCCCTGGCGCTGATCGGCGGCGTGCTGGCCATTTATATTACTTCCGGGATTATTAGCATTCCATCCATCATAGGCTTTATCACTTTGTTTGGCATAGCTACACGTAATGGCATCTTACTGGTTTCTCATTACCAAGCTTTAGCAGAACAAGGAACTCCGCTGCACGAATCGGTAGTCCATGGGTCATTGGACAGGCTGAACCCCATCCTGATGACAGCTTTGACAGCAGCCCTGGCCCTGATCCCACTTGCGCTTGCAGGAGATAAGCCTGGAAATGAAATTCAAAGCCCAATGGCCATCGTAATTCTGGGCGGTCTGCTTAGCGCTACATTATTGAATATCTTTATCGTACCCATCGTGTACCTGCTGCTTAATAGAAATAAGGAAAATATTAAATTATAAATTGTAAATGATAAATTCCTATGTCCATAATTCAACATTTAATATTTAAGATTCCTATGGCTAGTCCAAAATTTAACATTCGAAATATAAAGTTCCTTATCCTCTTTTTGCTGACAGGTTTAAGTTTTACTGTAAAATCTCAAAACAACCTGAATGAAATACTTTCCTCTGTTACGGATAACAATAAAGCCATTATTGCGAACCAACAATATTGGGAAGCACGGAGGTTGGGGTTCAAAACGGGCTTAGCGCCCAATAACCCATCAGTTGAATACGAATATTTGAACGGAAGCCCTGCAGGTGCCGGCAATCAAATAGACTTCACAGTAACACAGGCTTTTGATTTCCCTACCGCCTATTTTAAGAAAAATGAGTTATCGGAAGAACAGATCACGCAAACAAATTATCAATCTGCTGCTTTCCGACAGGATATATTACTGAAAGCAAAGTTGCTTTTTCTGAAACTGGTGTACCTCAACAAGCAGAAGCAAGTGTTCACTGGCCGCCTTCTTAATGCTGAGGACCTATATAGTTCCTATCAAAGAAGGCTTGAAGCAGGAGAAACGAACGTTCTGGATGTAACCAAGGCAAAAATTCAATTGGCCAACCTTCAGAATGACTTGCGCAGAAATGAAAATGAAATCGGGAAAATTACGATAAAGCTTGCCGAATTGAATGGTGGAATGGCTGTGGTGGTAAAAGATACTACCTATCCTATTCCACCCATTGTGCCTAAACATAGTGTCTTGGATAGTCTTGTCGAAGCAAATGATCCTATACTTAAAATAGTTGCCCAGGAAAAAGAGATAAGCGAAAAACAGGTAGCGGTAACCCGGGCACTTACACTGCCAAAGATTCAAACAGGCTATCGTTCCCAATCCATTTTAGGGCAAAGCTACAGGGGGGTACTCCTTGGAGTGACCATTCCGCTCTGGGAAGACAAGAATGAGGTAAAGCAAGAAAAGGCTCAAGTTTTGTACAGCGAGTTGCAAATTCAAAACCACATCACCGAACACCAACATGAGATCAGGGAACTTTACTTGCAGTACGAGAACCTGAAGTTGAGCATGGAAGAATATGAAGAACTACTTTCGACAATAAGTACCGAACGCCTATTGTCCAAGGCCCTTGAACTGGGCGAAATTTCCACCATTGAATATTTTATGGAGCTAACTTACCTCTATAATGCCTATGATCAATATCTGTTTTTGGAAAATGAATATCATGAGACGATTGCAAAACTGTTTAAATATCAATTATAACCTTTATTGAAAATAAAAATAAACGCCACTGCTAAATATTACAAAAGAATAAATTTGTAAGCAGATAAATTAAAAGATATTTATGAGGCATTTTTAAAAATAGAATAATTATCTTTAATAATGAATTTTTATCCTATTTTAATGATTGTTATTATTCAGGCTTCTGTTAATTTCACCCTTTTATCATGCCAGCTAAAATATATGATAATGATGACCTTCTTTTAAAAATGTTTGCTGCAAATGATCCGCAAGCTCTAAATATTATATACAAAAAGCACTATGCCTACCTTTTAAATATAACCAATGGAATAGTTCAGGACATGGAAACTTCCAAAGATATTATCCAGGATTTATTTTTTGTTCTTTGGGAGCGGCGTCATTCCCTTAAAATCACAAAACCAATAAAAGCTTACCTTATCAAATCAGCTATAAATAGGGCATTAAATTTTAAAAGAAATAGCGATAGGCATAAAACCATTCCCTTACAAGGACAGGAAACTTGGGAACAGGTAAAAAGTGATTTACCTTCTGATGTACCTGTTGATTTAGAAGAATTAAAAGAG
>CAMPJM010000218.1 GCA_946886805.1 uncultured Flammeovirgaceae bacterium
ACACCACCCTCAATTTCCTCTTCAGCGATCCAGCCCGTCAAATCTTTGTTAAAATCATCTTTAGAAATTAATGTAGCAACAAGCGTTAGAGAATCGTTTAGCTTCACAAGTCTCCCTTCCTCCACAGGCTTACTCCTGCTACATTGATTGAAAGAAAAGATGGAAATGATCGATCCTAAAATCAATGCAATCAACCGGGTTACTAACTTCACAATTATGAATTTTATTTAGATTTTTCTATTTAACTTCTTCCTTTATACTGGTATCTACAAAGTACTCCTCTCCACGATTTTGATGCAGTACAGTTCGAAGAGAATCCACTAATGCAGCATTTTCAGGATTATTTACTATGTTGTTTGTTTCCGCCGGATCAATGGAATGATCGTACAACATATTGGAAATAAGCACGTCATCATCTTTACTATATTCAGTATATGCATAACGTTCTGTGCGGAGGGTTAAACCATCTTTAAATTTTGAAATAGCAAAATCCTTATGATGGGCCTCCGGATCTCTTAATACAGGAACAAGGCTCTTTCCTTTTACAGTTTCAGGGATTTCCAGCCCACTCAAATCGCTCAGGGTAGGATATATATCTATAAATTCAACCATTGTATTGCTCATTGCTCCTTTTGCCATACCAGGAGCTGATACAATTAAAGGAGCCGAAAGTGAAGTATTAAAATTACAATGTTTAGCCCATAAACCATGTTCACCAAGGTTATACCCATGGTCGCCCCATAGTATTACAATAGTATTATCACGCATCCCCAATTCATCCAGCGCTTCCAGTACCATTCCTATCTGGGAGTCGATGTAACTAATACATGCATAATAACCATGTTGTAACTTTACAGAGAGCGTATCCTCAAGGCCTCCTTTTTTCGGGATGCCATAATAACGCCTCAGTTCTCCAAAATTATGGAAAGCTTTGTCAGGTGCATTTTCCGGCCACTTTTCTTTTGAAGTTGGATGAAAATCTGAAGGAGAATATAAATCCCAGTATTTCTGGGGAGCGTTGAAGGGCAGGTGTGGTTTCACAAAACCAGTGGCAAGGAAAAAAGGCTGCCCCTTTTCCTTAAGACGTTTTAAATCGGCAATTGTTTTTAAGGCAAGTTTTCCGTCGTTATAAACCGAATCGTGTACATCCGCATTTTCATAAGCTGGCCCATGGCCGACGGTTTTCT
This sequence comes from uncultured Flammeovirgaceae bacterium, assembly GCA_946886805.1. The sequence continues at coordinate 1,188 of CAMPJM010000218.1, forward strand.
CAATTTGAATGTTTTTTTCAAGCACATAATTAGACCAGCCACTCTCTGACTGCAACCTCCAGTTCTCATTCCAGCTTTCAGCACTATCTTCCTGCTTATGAAAAATTTTTCCATTAGAAATGGTATAATAGCCATTATTTTTAAAATGCTGTGAAAGTACCACTGCATTAGGCACCTGTTGATCGGCCCTTGAATCGTAGGTTAAAAACCGATACCGTGTAGGACGTGTACCGGTCAATATACTAGCCCTGGAGGCTCCACAAGTAGGAATGTTACAAAAAGCATTTCTAAAAGTCACCCCCTGACTAGCCAGCTTATCAATATTAGGCGATTGGACCAATTGATTGCCATAAACGCCCAGCTCAGGCCGCAAATCGTCTACAGCAATCATCAAAACATTCATAGGCTTTTCGGCCACTGTATCTTCCTTGTGAGTAGGTTCATTGCAAGCAGAAAAAGGAAGAAGTAGTACTAAGCAAAACAATAGTTCTTTCGAAAATAGTGTCATATTTTTCAATCTAATTTTGAGATATTTGATTCAAATCTTCAACCAGTTGAGTTCTTCAACTACCTCTTTTTCCACTATTGACCAATGGAAATTATCATTTTCTCTCCTAAAGGTGAAATGCATGAGCGGCATAGGTTTGTAAATAGGGGTAGTCACTTCCACAAGCCTTTTCCATTCGGCTACCGCATTTTCCAAGGTGGCAACAGCTTCTTGATGGTGATCTGTATTATTAGTTTTAACATATTTATGGTACTCCACTGCCGCCCTTAATTTATGAGAAATATACAAACCTAAATGAGCCCAGGCTTTTATGTCCCTATAGTATTCCGTCAAACCAGTCTTTAAAGAGCTCGTACACCAAATTGATTCCAGACTGAAGGAGAACTTTCTTTACTCCTAATGAAAGTAACAGCCAGAATTTCTATTTTGGAATTTCCATTTTCAGGCTCAATTGTATTCCGCTTTTTTATCCATGAGCCATGTCCTAATAATTCTCAAACATAACAGTATAGGTTGGGATTAACATCCAGAAAAATGGTAAAATCGTCCAAAAAACCTGTCTTTATACCAAGAGAGTCAATGTAAATTTCTACTTGATGATATTTTGTTTATAAAGATGAGATCTTTTTAGAAATTAATTTTCCCTGCAAGATTAATTATTAAAACCCATCGTTTAATTAAGGTAGCCTATAGAACTATTTCTTTTCTGATAATTTGTATAATCTTAATACCGATGGCTTTACAGCAATCTCCCGTCGTTCATAAAAACGGAGCTTTCCTAATGTCTCCCACCTCAATACGTAATATTTATTGGCTACTTTGCTCGGTTGCCGAACCTTTATCAATTGCACAGACATACCTTTCATTTTGGAAAAGGGATGAAGAAGCTTGGGAGGGTAAACTGTCTCCTCTATTAGGTTTATCCCTCTGTCTTCGATTAAAGAAAGCCGAAGGGGATCAGCAATTAATTCTCCATTTCCCTCTTTGATATGCCAATAGGTTATTTTTATTTTTCCATCGGTTGTAAACCGTGCATCATTTATTTTGATATGGAATTCTAATGATCCGGGACCAGAAAAATCCCAACGATAATCCCAATCAGACAGTTGTTGGTGCACCCACTTACCAGCGTCTGCCCTTGTTAAGAAAACCTGGCTATTACCCGAGGCATCATATTTTAAGTATGCAAGCATGGGGTTCTGATCCGGATCAAAAAACAGGGAAAATGCCCCATTTATTGCCCCTCCTTTTACAGGAACTGGATCTACTGTAAATAAATCTGTACGAGGAGTAATCGGCAAACTTACCTTTTCCCCAAAAACGTTTTCCCAGTTAATAAAATCTTCGCTTCTGGCATAAGAAAGATCATGGTTCGTTTCACTATCAGGGGTATCACGCCAAAGCCAGGCGACATGGTAAAGTCCATCGGGGCCAAGTCGTGGCCCGGTGGCATAAGCACTCATCTCCCCAAGACCATCAAATAATGGCTTGTCAGACAACCGCTCAAAAGATTTTGTTTCTTCATTATAAATGTTGGATATAGTGATGCCTTTCCCACTTCCCCCCTTTCGGTAAGAATAGATTAATCCTCCTTCAGCACTTTTTATAAATTTCGGATAAGTAGAACTTAACTCATCTTTTACTGAAACCAGTGGAAATATTTTTGTCAGTGTTGAAATATCAAATGGCTTTTCGGTTTTAAAATATATAAGGGAGTCGTTGTGCATATTTCCGCTAAGATGAAGGCAATTATTTCTATCAAGAGCCATGGTGATGGAATTATGACTATCCCAGCCTACTTTGGATGGTAGAATTTTGTAATTCCAGCTACGTTCAGATATTTTTCTGGAAGCTACAGTAAGATTTCTGGCTTTATTATAATACCCAATAAATTGCCATTCCCCTGAAGCAATAAAACTAAAACGAACCTGAAAGTCGGCAACAACAGAATCAACATTAATGCTATCTATAATCTGAAGCTTATCGGATTGAATAAAAACGCTTGATGAAACTCCTGATGCAAAAGACTTTAGGTTTAACTCTGGTGTACCTTTTAAGGCGCTATCAATTTGATTATTCCAATGAGTTATTACTGATCGACCATCCATAGGAGCTACTGTTCTTACCAAAACCTTCTCTTGCGCCCCGGCAATAAATACCAGTGTCAATAAAGCCGGCAATAGCAAAGGAAAAAAGTTTTTATTTTTCATATTGAAATAGAGGATAAGTACAAAAGGCTAAAAAAATCACTATCACATTTAGAAGTATTCATCTTTTAATTGACTCATTGCATTCTCTTTACTCCTATATTCTTCTTTAAACAAAGCATGTACTACTTCAATCAATGTTTAAACCTGACATCCTCTACCACGTACTACACAATTGCCTTATTTAACTTCCTTTAAATAAGCTTCCAGCAGGCCTACCGTTTTCTGAGGCGAGGCATTCTGGTCACCTCCCTTGTTAGCACCCGTAATTAACCAATAGGCCATGCCAGCATCGGAATAGTCATAATAGCCCTTTTGATAGTTCGGATTTTCGTACTGAGGCATTACACGGCTCGTCCACAATCGCTGCATGCGAGGATCCGATGGTCTTTGAGAAGGGCCATAACGGTAGTATCCCGTTTTAAGCCCGGAGAGAAAAACCCCACACCTCCTGTAGGAAATATCTGTTAATGGTGATATACAACAATAGCACCCCAAGCAAAATATCTAATAAAGCGATCCGAAAGATGAAGGCTTCCTTACTGAACAGCCTGTGCATTAAAAACAGCACCGTCACGCCCATTAAACCATAAGTGAATACAAAAAACTTACCTGTTTGGGTAGGGTGCATTAGCTCCTCCACCACTATTGAGGGAAGGAAGGTAAAGAGCAGGATTAATAATACATAAGATCCATAAAGAAAAGCTGTTGCCACAACTTCAACTCTGGCTTTTCTTTTGAGGCTTATCACATTGTTATGGATCATGTTCTCATTCCTTTTAATTTATGTTGTTATTGTAATGGTGGTTGTTGATCTTGAGCTCCCTAGTCCTTTTTGACACTTCACCAACCAAAACTTTTTTCCTAATTTCGTTATCCATACCAAATGATACTTTAAATCGAACATCGTATGGGAGCCTTTTCTGTAATTTTGCATGTCTACAAAATACTAAAGTATTCGCCTAAAGGCGAGGGAGTTTCTCCCATTCCCCGAAAGAGACATTAAAAAATCTCAAGAAGGGCGCCTTCTCAATCTCATTCTAATTTTTCCACCAGCCTGTTTGCTGCCCTCATATCATATGCTCCGTTCTGGAGGTCGTCTGAAATCAAAACTTTCAGCGGGATCAGTGCCGGTCTTGCATCCTCTTCCATCGTTTCCAGAACATTAAGGGCCTGTACTCTTGCCATTAGGTTACCTTGCTGCAATGCATCTATTAAGGTAGCAATCGCTATTTCCTTTTCACCAAACTGGTACAAGGCTTCTGCCGCTGTAATCCGGACGGCTATTTCCGGATCATTCAAAAGCCGCTTTAAGATATCTTTGGCAGCAACTACTTTTTCATCCACAATTGTACAGCCTATAGCTGCCCAGTATCGGACTATCGGTTCTTCGGAATGCAGGCTTTCCATTATCACTTTACTATCTCCGAAAAGGATCCCCTGTGCAACTTCTACTGCTCTTTCCATGGGATATTCTCCGCTTCTGGCATAGGCAAACAAGGTTCTTGTTTTTGAAATATTTAGCAACATGGCTTCGGGTATAAAACCAGTATCTTTTATTTCCAGTTGCCACTGTCTGTTTGCTTCTCTTAGACGGCTTAATACTTCCCTATACTTAGGATCTTCAGCCAAGTTATGCACATTATGCGGATCAGCTTGCGTATCATATAATTCTTCCAATGGCTTAGTCTCCCAAAACCTGGATTGCACTTCATTTAATGTTCCTGCGCGGTATGCTTCTTCCCAGGATTGCATAGAAGGCGCCTTCCATAAATATTCAATGTATTGAGCATAAATTTTATGAGGCATATAATTGCGGATATAGCGGTATTTTTTATCCCTAACGGACCGAACCATATCTATGCGCTCATCCATCCTTCCGCGAAAGGCATAGGCATACTGCCTGGGAGAAGATTGCTGTTTACCTAAAAAAGCTTTTCCCTGCATATAATCCGGAATTGGTATGTTAGCTAGGCTGAGGATTGTAGGGGCAAAATCTGAGAAGTCTACCAGGCGATCGGTTCGTGTTCCTGCTTTTCCGGAAGCAAAGTGCTGGTATTTTTCAGGAAAGCGAATAATGAGGGGAATATGCAATCCTGATTCATACATAAAGCGTTTGCTTCTGCCAAGAACTCCTCCATGATCGCTGTAGTAGAAAACAATGGTGTTATCTGCTAAACCTGCTTCTTCTAAATCCTGTAAAATTTCACCAACCTGGGCATCCATCATTTCTATCTTATCGTAATATTGGGCCCAGTCATGCTCCATCTCCGGGGTACGTGGATGATAGGGTGGAATAGGCACCCTCTTTGGATCGTGGCGCAGGTTTACTAAAGGCTTGTGCAATGAGCTTTCGTGTGAAACATGAAGATTAAAAACAGCGAAAAAAGGCTGGTCGGGCTTCCTGTTTTTATAAGTTGCTGTGTTACTGGATTCATCCCAGGCTTCAGGCTGATCAACCGTATTATAATCTTTTTTGGCATTATTAGAAGTATAATAACCCACTTCTCTTAAAAACCGGGGAAAGAATTTAATCATCTCAGGGATAGGGTAACTGCTACGCATATGCTGGGTACCCATGGCTGTGGAATACAGGCCGGTAATTAGGGTTGATCGGGAGGGTGCACAAACCGGTGCAGTGGCAAATGCATTTTCATACAGAACTCCTTCCGTAGCAAAATGATCCAGATGAGGTGTAGTGGCAAATGTGTCTCCATATGCTCCTATGAAAGGGCTGTTATCCTCGCTTACAATCCATAGAATATTAGGCTGTGCCCTGTTTTGCTGCGCCTGGCTTTGAGAAAAAAAGAAAACCATAAGGGCAGCAAAAACAATCTGCTTTACATGTATCA
>CAMPJM010000219.1 GCA_946886805.1 uncultured Flammeovirgaceae bacterium
TTGAGCTGTAGATAGTCCTCCTCCAGCACCAACATTACTTGTCCTTTGCCCACTGTCCCAGGCAACTCCAGTGTCACGTCAGCGGCAACATAAGCATCTACGCCCGTGTCCCCATCAGCGCCATAAAGGGTAAGCTTTCTGTGATATTGTATGTTTAGGAGGTCGCTGAAAGTTCTGTCGGTGAGAATGGTTGTTTGTACCCCCGTATCCAAAATAAATTTTAAGGGGATTGTATTATTTAATAAAACAGGAACAATAATTAAGTTATTAAAGCTCTCAAAAGGGATCACTATTTCTTTCTCACCTTCTTTTAAAGCAAATCCAATCGTTTGCGCCTGAATTTGTCTTCCCATAAAAATGAAGGAAAGCAGTAAGGTAATAAATCCATAAACCCTATAATTTGAATCCATAAAAGTGGTCTGCTCAATTTTATTATAATTTAAGCATTTCTGACTCACTTCCAAAAAGTGGACGAGAACATTAAGAAAGGGCAGTACAAGCTAAGAACTTTAGTTCAGGTAAAGGAAATACTAGGAAAAGAAGTAACAGTCACCGCAGAATCGACATTTCGTGTAACAGCAGATCCTTTATAGCCCAATTGTTGGTTTAGAAAGACAGTCTTTTAAACTTAATTCATAGTAAATGAACACGATCGGCCCTGTAAATGCCTGTATCTCTAGCAGAGCTTGGGGTAACTGCCTAATAGCTTAATATTGTTTTTGTATTTTTCCAAAATGAGTTTTACAGGTTCATCATCAAAATGACCTTCAAAATCAATTAAGAACCAATATTTAAAAGTTTTATGTCTTTTTGCCGGCCTGCTTTCAATTTTGGTAAGGTTAATGTTTTCTTTATGAAACTCCTGCAAAAAATTGGCGAGCGCACCAGGTTGGTTGCTTAATTTTGCCAATATTGTTGTTTTATCTACTTTGCCCTTCTGATTTAAAAAGCCTTTACTGATCAAAATAAACCTTGTTTGATTATTTTCTGAATCTTCAATATTCTCAAACAAAATAGGGAGGCTAGAAGATTTTGCAGCAATATGAGAACATATAGCGGCCGAGTCTTCTTCCTGTGCTGCTAATTTTGCGGCTTTTGAAGTCGATTCTACTGCTACCAAAGCTATATCCTCACCATACATATCATCTATAAAGGTTTTACATTGCCTGAATGCAATATCCTTAGAATAGATTTTTTTGATGTTTTTTACCTCTTCATTAATGGTGGCAAATGAAAAATGGATAGCCATGGGCACTTCGGCTGCAATCTTCAAATCGAGGCTTTCCAGCAGATCTAAGGTCTCGCTTACAATGCCTTCCTGGTTATTTTCAATAGGCACTACTCCAAATCGGGTTTTCCCGGTGTCTACGGCCTGAAATACTGATTTAATAGATCCAAATGATAAGTATTCGCTCATTGCTCCAAACCTACTTTCGGCAGCCTGATGGGTAAAACTTCCCACCGGTCCCAGAAAAGCAATCTTCTCTGGCAATTCCAGGTTTCTGCTAACAGCAAATATCTCCAGGAAGATAGCGTCTATAGCTTTCCTGGTCAATAATCCCTCCTGAACGTAAAGCCGTTCCAGGATAGCCTTTTCTCGTTCGGGCCGATATATAACCTCTCTTTTTACTCTTTTTAAATCTCCAATACTTTTAACATGCGCCATTCTTTGGTTTAAAAGGGAGATTATTTGATCGTCTATATCGTCGATATTTTTTCTTAGGGTATCTAATTTTAAAGTCACAGGAAATTTAATTCTAAAAAGGTTATTCTATTCTTTAATTTGAAAGGTGTGCTGTTAAGACGGGTATGTTTGCCTGCTTTACCAAATCCTCTGATATGCTACCTTTAATTAGATTTGCAAGGCCGGTCCTACCATGGGTGATCACTGCGATCAAATCTGCATTTTTCTCTTTTGCAAATTTAAGTATTCCCCGCTTTTCGCCTTTTTCATATACCGAATGAAGGGAAAAATTTGCAAAATGGTGTCTGTGGGCAAAGGAATCTAATTTACTTGTAACTTCTGCCTGTGATATGTCCTTATCGCTCATCACATGAAGAACATGCAGATGGGCATCAAAAAAGGAAGCGAACCTTTTTATGTGAGTGACACCTTCAAAAGCATCAGGATTAAGGTCTGTTGCTAAAACAATATTTTTAATTTCTAAATTTGGATGTGACTGCTTCACCGCCAGCACCGGGCAGTGAGAAATACGAATAATTTGTTCGGTATGATTTCCCACAAAAAATTCTGTGTAGGTGCTTTCCCCACTTGTGCCAACCGCTACCATGTCAATATCATGTTCGTCAATAAAATCGCTAATCCCCTTCTGCATATCTTTTACCAGTACAGAAGTTGTCACGTGGATGCCTGTTACACTTATCTTTTCCGCAAGCTTGGCTAATTCCTTTTCGTTTTTTTTATGCAACTCTATTGTAAAGCGGGCTTCCTCAGAAAGACCAGCACCAGTTGCCGCTCCGGTTGTATTTATGTTTGACCCATGTACAGGAGGTATAAAATTTACCAGAAAAAGCTGGGCATCCATCCTCCGGGCCAGGCCGGTAGCAGTCTCTATTCCAAAACCTGCTATTTCAGAAAAATCAGTAGGTACAAGTATGCGATTCATATTGATATTTTAAATGTGCTAATGCTTAATGTGAAAAGTATTGAACTAATAATATTGTTGTAGCCAAGTAGAATTCTACTATGGCTTATCTACTTAAAAAAATGAATAAATGTTAATAAATCCCGCGTAAAACGTTAAAGTTATTATTTTAACAGCAGAATTGTTATTTAAAGTTATTAAAATTTATGGGAAAGAATAATTTTTGTATAAATAGAAAACGTATAAAGGTTACATTAAAGCTGCTGAAGCGGGAATAAATTCATTTGTTTTTAAATAAGAAAACCTAAACTCCCCCACAATCCGTACATTTGGAGTCGGATAATCGATTTGTTTTGATCAGTCCTTATGTTACTCTCTATAATTATTGGTTAAATGTTTTACAAAGCTTAATTTTGTTTTCGAATTTACAAAGCACCATAATATTTTAAACATGCAAAGAGACAAAAAGATTTTTGACCTGATTGGAGAAGAAAAGAAGCGTCAGGAAGATGGCGTAGAACTGATCGCATCTGAAAATTTTACTTCCTTACAAGTGATGGAAGCTCAGGGAAGCGTTCTTACCAACAAGTATGCTGAAGGCCTTCCGGGAAAGCGATATTATGGTGGTTGTGAAGTAGTAGATGAAATAGAGCAGTTGGCAATTGACAGGGCTAAAAAACTTTTTGGAGCCAGTTGGGTAAACGTACAGCCTCATTCAGGCGCCCAGGCAAACGCTGCTGTGATGTTGGCAGTTCTAAAGCCCGGAGATAAAATTTTAGGGTTTGACCTTTCGCATGGGGGACATTTGACCCATGGCTCATCAGTAAATTTTTCTGGAAAGCTTTATAATCCTTCTTTTTATGGAGTAGACAAAGAAACTGGTTTGATTGACTGGGATTCTCTGGAAGCAAATGCTAGAAAAGAAAAACCAAAATTAATTATTGCAGGCGCATCTGCCTATTCCAGAGATTGGGATTACAGCAGGTTCCGTGAGATTGCAGATGAAGTTGGTGCTTTGTTAATGGCAGATATATCACATCCTGCCGGCCTGATTGCAAGGGGCTTGTTGAATGATCCTTTGGAGCATTGCCATATCGTTACCACTACAACCCATAAAACTTTGCGTGGCCCTCGTGGCGGAATGATAATGGTAGGCGAGGATTTTGAAAATCCAATGGGTGAAAAAACGCCTAAAGGTGACCTTAAATTGCTTTCTGCCAGTTTAGATTTTGCAGTTTTCCCAGGCACCCAGGGAGGTCCTTTGGAACATGTGATCGCTGCCAAAGCAGTGGCATTTGAAGAAGCACTTTCTGATGATTATATGAATTATGTGCTACAGGTTCAGAAAAATGCCAAGGTAATGGCGAAAGGCTTTATTGACAAGGGCTATAAAATCATTTCCGATGGTACCGATAATCATATGATGTTGATAGACCTTAGGTCAAAAGGCCTAACAGGCAAGCAAGCCGAAAATACCTTAATTAAAGCTGATATCACCATCAATAAAAACATGGTTCCATTTGATGATAAATCACCTTTTGTAACCTCAGGAATGAGAATAGGAACTGCTGCTGTTACTACCCGGGGCATGAAAGAAAAGGATATGGAGAATATTGTTAATTATATAGATGAGGTACTTCAAAATGTAGAGAACGAAAATAAAATTTCATCAATTAAAGAAGAAGTTAACAATTGGATGAAGAATTTCCCTTTATATAAATAATGATCGATTCGGAAGAAAAAGAAGAAAAGGAAATGTCCTTCCTGGACCACCTGGAAGAGCTAAGGTGGCACCTAATTAGGGCAGCAGCATCCATATTTGTTTTTGCGCTAATTGCGTTTGTTTCCAAAGATTTTGTGTGGGATGTTTTAATCCTTGGCCCCTCCAGGCCCGATTTTTGGTCTTACCGGGCGCTTTGCGATTTAGGTGCTGCTATTAATTCTGACATATTGTGCATTGAAGCCCTTCCGTTTACGCTGCAAAGCCGGGAAATGACAGGTCAGTTTACAATGCACATTACTTCTTCTTTTGTAATCGGACTTATTTGTGCTTTCCCTTATGCTTTTTGGGAATTCTGGAGATTTATAGGCCCTGGATTATACCCCACCGAAAGAAACATGACAAGAGGGGCTGTTTTTTTTGTAAGCATTCTCTTTATTGCCGGGGTGCTATTCGGATACTTTATAGTTTCGCCCATGTCTATAAATTTTCTGGCAAACTATCAGGTCAGTGCTACTATTTTAAATGAGTTTGATATAAAATCCTATGTTTCCACGCTGTCTATGCTTGTTTTGGCCTGTGGAATAATGTTTCAGTTGCCAATAGTTGTTTATTTCCTGTCAGAAGCGGGATTTGTTACGCCGGCTATTATGAAACAATACAGGAGGCACGCAATAGTAGTAATTTTAATTATTTCGGCAATTTTAACACCTCCAGAGGTAATTAGTCAAATTTTGATGTCATTCCCAATGTTATTCTTATATGAGATCAGTATCTACATCTCAGGGATCGTTTTAAGAAATAAAAGAAAAGCATTAATAGAACAAGATGAATAAAAATATCGCCATAGGAGGAGATCATGCTGGTTTCGCTTATAAAAAGAGGATAGTTGAAAAGCTAGAAAAGGAAGGGTTTGACGTTAAAGATTTTGGCCCCTTCTCAGATAGTTCTGTGGATTATCCTGATTTTGCGCATCCCTTATCAGAACATGTGGGATCAGAGAAAGCCCCTCTTGGAATTCTGATCTGCGGCAGTGGCAACGGTGTGGCCATGACAGCCAATAAGCACAAAGATGTGCGGGCTGCGCTATGTTGGAATACAGAGCTGGCGGCATTATCAAGGCTGCATAACAATGCCAATGTTCTTTGCATCCCATCCCGCTTTGTTTCTATTGAAGTGGCTGAAGAAATGGTAGATACTTTTCTCAAAACAGCTTTTGAAGGAGGCCGCCATAATACACGGGTGAATAAAATAAGCTGCTGATTATAATTCGAGCTTAGCTTTGTCTGTAGCTTTGACAGGTATAGAAGTATAAACTGCGAAAGCAATTTGCAATCGTTTTTTGATAAATGATTTACTCAATAAGATAAGCTGCTTACTAATACCTAACACACGACTTAGCTGTTAGCGTTTACGGTCTAATTAAAATGGACAGATAAGTTTTATAAAGTACTTGTGATACGGGATGTTTCAAAAAATTTCTATAAATTTAGAATATGAAACATTTGACTTTAAACATTCCTGATAATCTAAACCTCGACGAAAGAGAGGCAAAGAGGTTTTTAGCTGCTAAAATGTATGAGGTTGGCAAACTCTCTCTCGGACAAGCAGCTGAATTGGCTGGTTTGTCAAAACTTGCATTTTCTGAAATATTGGCCGACTATGATGTTTCATTAATCAATTATCCCCCTTCAGAAATAGCAAGAGATGCAGCCCAATTCTGATATTATTATCTCAGATACAAGTTGTTTGATAATTCTCAATAAGATAGGCGAACTGGAATTATTAAAAAAAGTTGGTAAGAAAGTCTATGTGACACCGATAATTCACAGAGAGTTTGGGGAAAGCCTTCCTGATTGGATTTTCATTTCCTCACCTAATAATACTCATTATCAACAGATCTTGGAAATGGATCTAGATAAGGGAGAAGCGAGTGCAATAGCATTGTCATTGGATATGGATAATCCTGTCCTAATCATCGATGAACTTAAAGCTCGAAAAATTGCTGATAGGCTTAACCTGAGGTATTCAGGTACTTTTGGATTAATTCTAAAAGCTAAACAAATTGGATTGATCACAAGCGTCAGGCCAATCCTCAGCAAAATAAAGTCAACTGATTTTAGATTTAGTGAAAAATTATTCGAAGCCGTTATCGATAAAGCGGGTGAGTGAAAAGAGTGCATAGCCAAAGCGACTACACGAGCTTATAATCTACGCCATTTTGTAGATGAACAATACCTTGTCTCTTTTTATTTAAAACGAATCCAGACCTTCTTTGGAAGCCAAAGGAAATGAACAATATAATATTCCTAATGATATATCCGTGACATGGAAAATGCCACACGCCAACTAGTAGAACGTTCTAAAATTAACATATCAATTTAGAAATATTTCATCCATTTTA
>CAMPJM010000220.1 GCA_946886805.1 uncultured Flammeovirgaceae bacterium
TGGCTTTGGCATAGCCATGCCTTCGGCGTAGCCGAATCATCACAAGAGATTAATCCAAAAAATACAACGCTCTCCAAGAAATTTTAGTCAGCTGAATCGACGGTATTCTAATGTTGTAGTAAATCCTAATCAGAAATTTAGAACCTTATTCGAGATTAATGATATTTTGTTAATCTCTTTGTCTTACTTCCTCATCAACTTGTTCGCTATCATTTGTGTCACCTTTACCGGTTATCATATCGTCCCCAAACGGCAACGAAACCACCTCCTTCTTAGGATACATTACGGAAAGAATCATTGAAGAACCAATTGCTAAAATAATCACACCGAATGATATATAAATGGGTATATCTACATGAAAAATCTCCAACAACATTTTTGCTCCCACAAAAACCAACACAAACGCTAAGCCTTTTTGAAGCAGGTAGAATTTACCTAAAATGCCCGCCAATAAAAAGAACATCGCCCTAAGTCCCATTACAGCAAAGATATTGGATGTGTATACAATAAATTCATCTTGCGTGATAGCAAAAGCCGCCGGTATGGAATCCACGGCAAATATTAGGTCGGTTGTTTCAATAAGAACAAGAACTAGGAATAGCGGCGTAAAATAAAGCTTGTTATGCTTTGTAAAGGTAAACTTTCCCCCATGGTCGCTTGAAGTCATGCGGAAAAACTTTCTTACAAATTTTACTATAGGATTGTTTTCAGGATCAATTTCTTCTTCTCCCTCGTCTTTAAACATCTTAATTCCGGAGTAAACAAGAAAAGCACCAAAAATGTACAAGATCCAATGGAACTGGCTTATTAATATAGCACCTAAAAAGATGAAAATTGCCCTAAAAACAATGGCTCCTAAAATACCCCAAAATAAAATCTTATGAAAATACTCTTCCCTTACATTAAAATATTTCAGGATCAGAATAATAACAAAAATATTGTCGACCGATAGAGCCTTTTCCGTAAAATAAGCGGCAAAAAACTCCATGGCTTTTTCAGACCCGCCGTCATAAAAATAAATACCAATACCAAAAGCAACCGAAATACCAATCCAAAATACTGTTTGATATAAAGCTGATTTGGTAGATATTTTACCAGGATTTCTGTGCAAGATCCCTAAATCAACAATCAAAAAGCCAATAATAACAATTCCAAAGACCAGCAGAAGCCAAGCCTCTTGATTGCTAAACGAAAAAATATCCATATAAATTTTTTGAATTAATAAGTGTGCAGGCAGAATAGTAACCCCTTAATATTGAATTAAATAACATTCTGTGCTGTATCTTTAAACAAAGATATTATTATTTTAGTATATTATGATAGAGATTCCATTATAATTGAGTTGTAATCTATTAATTTTCGTTCAAATTATCATACTATGTCTCTCCACATTATTGATATGGTTCTTTCAGGTTTAATATACGTTATCCTGGTATACTTTATTATGAAAATGTTAAAGAACGGCAACAAGAAAACAGATGGCGACGATGAAAATGAAGGCGGAATATCTGTACATTTATTGCCAGAACTAGATCTTCCTCCAGGAATAAGCCTTCCTGGTAATTCACCATCAACAAAAGATGTGAAAGAGCCTGAAGAAGCGACGGTTTAATCTAAAATTTAACAATTTTGTGTAAATTTGGTTATAATACCTAAATTTAATTCAGAACAATTTTTCCATCATTTTTTAAACCATTTTTTATGCCCCTAAGATCTTATCTGGTTGGATTTTCCAGGCATTGTGGCTAAGATTAATAATATTTATATGCAAATTTTTTTTATCAAGGGTGTAAGGACCAAAAATTTATTAATCTTTTTCATTTCTTCCTTATTAATCACCTCGTGCGGCACAAAAGTACCCTATTATGGAAACTCAAGTCTAAATTGGCAGAAAAAGCCGGTACCCGAAGATTCCCTGTTGATGCATTCCGTTTATCTTTTCGGAAATCTGGACCTTGAGGAAAATGCTTCGAAAGCCACCGAAATACTGGAGGTTGTAAACTCCGCCATAGACTCTTCAAACCAAGGTTCAAACTCCTTGGTGATACTGGGAGACCTACTTAAAAGACATAAAAACCATTCTTCAATTGATCCTTTTATAAATAACCTGGCTCAAGAATTTGAAGGAAATATATTTTTTTTGCCTGGAGATAAGGACTGGGACTATGGCTCGGCAACAGGTAAAGAAAAAGTAATTGCCCTGGGGTCTGCAATTGAAAAGGAAGTAGACGGTAAGGATACATTTTTACCTAATAATGGCTGTCCGGGACCATCAGAAGTAGTTATAAATGATCAGCTGGTCCTGATATTTTTAGACAGTCAATGGTGGCTTCACGATCATCAGAAATCTCGAGGTAACGCTTCGGGATGTACGGCAACTGATAAATTTTCATACACCCTTCGCTTGGAAGAATCTATAAATCGACATGAGAATAAACACATCCTCGTCGTCCAGCACCATCCGCTTTTTAGTAATGGCCACAGGGGAGGTTATTTCTCCTTAAAGGACCATATTTTCCCACTGACATTCTTAAATGAAAACTTGTACTTACCGTTACCCGTCGTCGGAAGCATTTACCCCATCTTAAGATACCTTGGCACAAACGAACAGGACATTGCTCATCCTGAATATCAAGATATGAAAAAAGAGCTGCTTTCGGTTTTGGAAGAGCGGGAAAATGTAACTTTGGTAGCTTCCCATGATTATAATTTACAATACAGAAAGTATAAAGATTTACACCATATTGTATCCGGTGCGGCAACAGCTACAGAATATGCCCAAATTAAAAATGAAGCTGAATTTGTTTACCAAAACCAAGGCTTTGCAAGGATTAAATATTACGAAACCGGAGAAAGTTTATTAGAATTTATAGTGCCGTCTGATGATAACAAATCTGAGGTTGTTTTCACCACGGTTTTAAACGCGTTAAATCCTGAACGTATAGATATTGACAAAGAAGATCTCGCAGATTTTACTGATAGTACAAACACACTAGCTGCTGGCCCTGAATATGCAGCCGGAAAAGTAAAGAAATTTTTTCTCGGCGATCATTACAGAAAAGAATGGACTGAACCTGTAGAAGTACCTTTATTAGATTTTGCAAGACTGCATGGTGGCTTGGAGATCTTAAAAAAAGGCGGGGGCAATCAAACCATCTCTATGGAAGCGGAAGATTCAACAGGGTTGCTGTATGACATCAGATCGGTTAATAAAGATCCTAAAGGAGCTGTTCCAAGTCCTTTGCTCAATACTTTTGCACAGGATATCGTACAGGATCAGATTTCATCGGCCCATCCCTACGGAGCCCTGGCCATACCAAAAATGGCAAAAGCATTAGACCTGTACTATACTACTCCTGAATTATATCAAATACCGCATACTCCGCTCTTAGGACAATATTATGATGATTTCGCAGGTATGATGGTCCTTAAACAACTCGAGCTGGATGAAGATCTATCAGAGTTTGATCAATTTGGAAATCCTGAGAACGTGGTGAGCGAAAACACCTTATATGAACACCTAAGGGAAGACAATGATAATGAATTCGATGAGCGGATGTTTGTCAAAGCCAGATTGTTTGATATGATCATTGGAGACTGGGACAGACATGATGGCCAATGGGGCTTTGCTGAATTTGAAAAAGAGGAAAAAGGTTCGCTATTTCAACCAATCGCAAAAGACAGAGATCAGGTATTTGCAAAATTCGACGGTTTATTGCCATACTTGGCTAGTAGAAAATGGGCTATCAGGAAATTTTCCCATTTTGATGAAGATTTCGGTGATATCATCGGACTAAATTTCAATGGGAGGTATATCGACAGGAGGTTGCTAAGTTCTCTGGAATGGAAAGATTGGGAAACGGCTGCTGACTCCATCACTGTTTTACTTACTGATGATGTAATAGATGCTTCTGTTAAAGAACTTCCTACTGAGGTTTATTCTTTTTCAGGCGCAGAGATTTCAGCAAAAATTAAAAGCAGACGTTCAAATATAAAAGAAGCTGCCAGGGAGTACTACGAAGTATTGGCCAAAGAGGTTGATATTGTAGCCAGCGACAAGCATGAATTCTTTGAAATAGAACGCCTTGAAAACGGTGATACAAGAGTAAAGTCCTATAAGACCAAAAAGGAAGGAAATGTAGAGCAAAAGCTTTTCGACCGGAGATTTTTGGGCAGCGAAACCGATGAGATAAGGATCTATACAAAGGAGGGAAACGATAGTCTCTTAATAACAGGAACAGGAAATGAGAAAATCCTATTCAGGATAATCGGTGGCTCTGAAAAAGATGTGGTTATTGATAAAACCAGCGGGAGAAATATTAT
This sequence comes from uncultured Flammeovirgaceae bacterium, assembly GCA_946886805.1. The sequence goes on from CAMPJM010000220.1 coordinate 4,324, forward strand.
AATATATGATAATTATTCGGAGGACAACCAATTTTTGACGGGGCGAAAAGCTGAAATAAAGAAGTCAGAAGATGATGAAATTCTTGAGTATGATATGGAAGCCTTTTCCTATGATTATGTAGGGCCAGGTTTTATGGCAGAGATAAACCCTGACGATGGTCTTTATTTGGGAGGCGGAGTAGTAATTAAGACTTATGGGTTCAGAAAAGAGCCTGCTGAGTCTGTGCATAGCATATTGTTAAGCGTAGCTTTGGCCACTGGTGCTTATAATGCAGAATACGAAGGGACATTTTATTCGATTTTTGCAAAGAATTTTGATTTGGGACTTAAAGCAAGCTCATTCGGGCCCCGTTTTGTTTTCAATTATTTTGGCCAGGGAAACGGCACAGAATATGAGGGCGAAAATATCGACTTCTATCGCGTAAAGCTTGACAACGTAAATTTTTCCCCTACTGTAAATTACAGGTTCAGCAAATACTTAACTACGGGCATTGGTCCTCACTTCTCATATTACTATGCCCGAAATAATTCGGAGACCATTGTCAATTCGCTACAATTTGATCAGCCGGAAGAAATAGAGAATGCAGCATACTTTACCGGAGGAGAATTCTTCATAAACTTAGATATGAAAGACCATCCTGCAAATCCTAGTAAGGGAGTGGTGTGGAACAATACCATCCGATATAACAAGCAACTTAACAATCAGGAGGATCAATTCACTCATTTATCTACGGAGTTGTCTTTATACTATACTCCAAAGCTTCCAATTCAATTAACAGCAGCGGTTCGCCTGGGGGCAGCAACAAATATTGGGGATTATAAATTCTATCAATCAAATTTTCTTGGAGGCTCTACAAATTTAAGAGGGTTTAGAAGAACAAGATTTGCCGGCCAATCAATGATGTTTAGCAATACAGAACTACGATTGGAAATCTCTGAAATCCGCAATTATGTATTCACCGGCAAATGGGGCTTATCTGGTTTTGTGGACAGCGGGCGAGTGTGGTCAGACCTCCGCCAAAGCGACGAATGGCACACAAGCGTAGGACCAGGGGTATGGTTAAATGCCCTTGAGCTTTTAGTAGTTTCTGCTAACTATGGCATTTCTGAAGAAGGTGGGTTCTTTAATCTGAGATTAGGTCACTTTTTTTAAAGAGCCCAGTGTCATGTCAAGCATGAATTGACGTTTAGTTCTGGGTATCTTTTGGCGTATGTCTTCGTTATAAAAAGCCTTACATAGTTATGGCTATGCTCGCTTTTTATGCCTTGACCTACACCAAAATTTACTGCTGACTTACCCGTCATTTAAACGTTGACACGACACTGGCTGAAACAGGATCTGCTGAAAAAACAAAAATATTTTACAATTGGGATTGACTAAGCTGGACTTGTCCTTAAAGTTTTGTGATAAACTGTTGTGAAGTCAGTACTTTAATTTCAGAGAAATAAAAATCATTGATGTCTTCTGTTATTATGCAGTTGCAGCCAGCATGTAGCGCAGCATAATATTCAAGCCCATCTTCAAAATCCTCAATCGCTTTATATTGCGATGCCATTAAAACACATTTCTTATCCGCATCAGCAATGTTGATTTTTGAAATAAGCAGTTGAATTTTCTTTTTTGCATTTTTAGCACCACTTTTCTTTTCAGCAAAGTAAAAGGCTATAGCCAAACAAATGGGAGAAGTGTATAATTGAAATTCTTTCTTATCTGTTAAGCTTAAAATCCGAGATGTGTAGCTGAAAAGAGGATACTCTTTGTTAAAAACTGATACCAGAATGTTCGCATCTAAGAAAATTTTCATTACTTGGACTTAAGGAACTCACTTTTTAGTGATTTACGGGTACGAGGCTTCGTTTTGTATTCTACTTCTCCTTCTGCCAATTGATGTACCCAATCTGAAATGGGCATCTTTTCCAGATTCTTATATTGGCCACTGGTGATCTGATGATATAAAAATTCTGTAAGCCTTGATAAGCTGATGTTTTGTGATTCGGCAAACTCCTTTGCTTTGTTGATAATTTCTCGATCAAACGATAACGTGATTTTGGCATCCATAACCATTTTTATTTTTATACGACAATAATATTAATTTTATACGTAGATAATAAATATTCGTCTAAAAATTTTACAAGATGTGTTTTTTCCCAAGGCAGGGAGCGTCTGAAGAAAGGGGGAAGCAATATTTCAGGGGGAAAAGTATTTTTAATGCCCAAAAAAGACACTTCTGCGGTAATTTGAGGGGATTCCCGTACGGGGACTGTGTGTTATGGGTTATGTTTTCAGTTATTTTGGCTACAGTAAAACTGTACAAAGGTAGAATGATTCCTTAAACGGACGTCTAGTATATACGTTGGCCAGCGGTTTAAAAGCAGAAAAGTATCCACCAAGAGCAA
>CAMPJM010000221.1 GCA_946886805.1 uncultured Flammeovirgaceae bacterium
ATGTTCCGGAAGAAGGTGGTATATTAACTTTTTCTTTCATCGGTCTATCATCTCAGGAAGTCGAGATCGGCGCAAGATCAGTTGTTGATGTGCAAATGGCCAGTGATGTAAAGCAACTAAATGAAGTTGTTGTTACGGCATTTGGTCTTGAAAGAGAGAAAAAAGCATTAGGTTATGCTGTTCAGGATATCAGTGGCGAGGAAATAAGCCAAGCCAGAGAGACCAATGTTGTAAATTCCTTGTCAGGAAAGATAGCTGGTGTGCAAGTGACTAACGTTTCAGGCAGCCCTGGCGCTTCCTCAAGAATTGTTCTAAGAGGAGCTTCCTCTTTGACAGGGAACAACCAGCCTTTGTTTGTTGTAGATGGTATTCCTATCAACAATCAAACCTTTCAAATAGATAATCCTGGTACAGCACAATCCTTAGATGATGGCGGCTTATCCAGTGGTGGAGCAGATATGCCGAACGGTGCCTCTGTTATTAATCCTGATGATATCGAAACTATAAGTGTTTTAAAGGGGCCAAACGCTGCTGCACTTTATGGTTCAAGAGCATCAAATGGGGTTATTTTAATAACTACAAAATCAGGAAAAGGTACGAAAGGATTGGGGATTAGTGTAAATTCTACTGCCACTTTCCAAGAACCATTAAGACTGCCAAGCTATCAAAATTCTTACGGCGGGGGATATACCGATACTTATTACGAATTTATCGATGGGTCTTCCGGAAGTGGTGGAGAAGATGAAAGCTGGGGTCCACCTTTAGATAAAGGATTAGAGTTTGTTCAGTGGAATGATTTTGATGGCACGCCAAGTCCCTGGGTTTCTCAGCCCGATAATATTAGAGATTTTTTTGAGACCGGTAAAATTTTTAGTAATAATGTTGCAGTTACTGGAGGAGGCGAAAAAGCAAATTTTAGACTTTCTTTAAATAATATGCAACAGGAAGGTATGGTTCCAAATACTGAATTGGAAAGAAATACAGTTTCTTTAAATGCTGGTGCAGAACTTACTGATAAATTCACAGCGGAGACTTCTGTTAGCTACATAAAATCTGAAAGTGATAATATTCCTGGTGGTGGGTATGATAATAACAACCCGATGCAACAATTCACATGGTTTCAGAGAAATGTGGATATTAATGCCTTAAGAGATTATAACAATCTACCATTAGCTGCTGAGGGTACTTCTGCCGCAGGAACACCAGCAACTTGGAACACCAATTTTAATAACAACGTTTTTTGGGTTTTAGATAATAATACTCAAGGCTTTGAAAATAATAGAGTTATTGGAAATGTCAGGTTAAATTATGATTTTACCGATTGGTTAAGCCTTTCGGTAAGAACAGGAACGGATTATTTTACCGATAATCAGGAAGCTCAGCGAGCAATTGGAAGTAATGATTTCCCAAATGGAAACTATAGGGAAATTAGCAGAACCTGGTATGAAACCAATACGGATTTCCTTTTATCCTTTAACAAAGAATTATCAAGTGAATTTCGACTAAATTTAGCTTTTGGTGGAAATCAAATGCGTCAAAATTACTCTAGGAATTATTTGGAAGCCCCGGAATTACAAATCCCTGGTGTATACAATTTATCAAACTCGCGTGTTACCGTAATTGCGAAAAGTCATGACGAGCAAAAGAGAATAAATAGCTTGTATGGAACAGGTCAGCTAGGTTTTAGAAATTACTTATTCTTGGATGTCACGGCAAGAAACGATTGGTCTAGTACATTGCCTGCTGAAAATAATTCTTATTTCTATCCTTCGGTTTCTTTAAGTGCTGTTGTTTCCGATATTTTTGAAGTGCAATCAGATGTTTTAACATTTGCTAAAATAAGAGGTAGTTGGGCACAGGTTGGTAGTGATACAGATCCCTACAGGTTGAATGACGTTTTTGCCTTTTTCGAACCTTGGGGAGGATCCACAATTGCCCCTACTGTTTCAAATATTCTATTGAATCCTGATTTGAAACCCGAAATCACGACATCTTTGGAATTTGGAGCAGATTTGAGATTTCTAAGTAATCGCGTCAGATTGGACTTTACGTATTACGATGAAACCAGTACTGATATAATTGTTCCTGTAGATATATCCGGGTCAAGTGGATACACCAGCAGGTATGCAAATGTTGGAGAAATGACCAATAAAGGAATAGAAGTTCAATTAAGTGGCACTCCTATTGAGACCGAAGATTTTCAGTGGACAGTAGGCGTTAATTTTGCCAAAAACAAAAATGAAGTAGTTACATTGGGAGGAAACCTCGAAAGATTAGTTTTAGGAGGACAATGGAATGCTGACATCATTGCAGCTCCTGGAGAATCTTATGGTGCTATTTACGGTACTGCTTTTCTACGTGATGACAACGGAAATATAATACATGAAGATGGTTTGCCCGTTCAGGATGAAAATCTTAAAATTTTAGGCAACGTCTCTCCAGACTGGACCGGTGGAATAAATACTAATATTACCTATAAAGGGATCAGTTTTGGAGCATTAGTTGACGCTAAAATCGGAGGCGATATTTATTCTATGACTAACGCTTGGGGCAGATATGCCGGGATTTTAGAAGAGACCCTTATCGGAAGGGAAAAGGGTATAGTTGGAGAGGGTGTTAAGAATATCGGTACAGGAGAATCCCCTCAATATGTAGAAAACGATGTTGTAGTTTCTGCAAAGGATTATAACCACAGGGCATTTGGTAATAGTGTGGTAGAAGGCTCAGTTTTTGACGCTTCTTATATTAAATTGAGAGAATTATCTTTGGGATATACCTTACCTAATGACTTAATTTCAAGGACGCCGTTCAGAGATGTTACATTTTCGGTGGTTGGTAGAAATTTAGCATTATTATATTCTAAGGTTCCACATATAGACCCTGAAACTGCTTTCACGAATGGTAATGCTCAAGGATTAGAGCATGCACAGTTACCCTCCGCAAGAAGCATTGGATTTAATCTAAGCTTCAAATTGTAATTGTAAATTTTAATTTCGATAAAATGAATATAAATAAATATCTAAAACTAACGGTGGTTTGTCTGTTTACACTGATTGCCTATAGTGCTTGTGATAATGATTTTGAGGAAATTAATGAAAACCCTAACGGGCCAGTAACTGTTCCTCCAGGATTGTTAATTACTGGGATCCAGGAAGCAACGGCCGATGAGTTATATAACACTTTTTTGGGTGGCGACATGGGTGAAACCTGGGTGCAGCATTGGGGAAAGGTTCAATACAATGAAGAGGAGCGATATAATATCAGACCAGGAGTTAATGATACTTTTTGGGATAGGTTATATGCTCGGTCATTAAAGGACGCTCAAGTCATGTACGATTTAGCCAAAGAGGCGGATAATAAAAATATACAAGGTGTTGCTTTGGTTATGCGTTCCTATGTTTATTCCATTCTTACTGATGCTTATGGTGCTATTCCTTATACTGAGGCGCTTCAGGCTGAAGAGGGAAATTCTAGTCCAGCGTATGATAAACAAGACGTTATCTATCCTGCATTAATCGATTCTCTTGAAGTTGCAGCAGCGCTTTTAGCTCCAGGCAATGGTGAAATCCCAGCCGCTCAGGATTTGATGTATGGCGGAGACCCTGTTTTATGGGAAAAATTTGCCAACTCTCTTCGAGTAAGGTTGCTTATGAGAATTTCTTATGCTACAGATGTAAGCGCAGAATTGCAAAGTGTGGTGAGCGGTGGCAATCTTTTCTCCTCAAATGCGGATGAGGCAAAATTGGTTTTCAGAGAAACCAATCCCAATGCCAATCCTGTGTGGAATACTGTTGTTTTTACCAATAGACTGGAGTGGAAAGTTAACCAGACTCTTGTCCAGAAGTTGCAGGAATTAAGCGATCCAAGGTTGCCAGTTTATGCTCAACCAAATGAAGATGATGAGTATAGAGGCGTAGCTCCTGGGATTGACAACCCTGTGGAGAGTGGTTTCGGTTACGCAAATGTTTCCCCGATTGGAGAATTTTTCTTGCAACCTGATGCTCCTGGTTATTTTTTATCCTATTCTGAATTGAACTTCTTGCTTGCAGAGGCGGCAAAAAGGGGATTAATAACAGGGGGAGATGCTCTTGCAGAAGAATATTATAATGAAGGGATAACTGCTTCTTTTGAAACTTATAATGGATTTGTTCCTGAAGAAGGCGATCCTGTTAGTTTGGATGCTGAAGCATATCTTTCACAATCAGGAGTTGCTTATAGCGCAGCGACCGCTTTGCAACAAATTGGTGTGCAAAATTGGATTGCGCTATTCGGTCAAGGTTTTGAAGCTTGGACAGAGTGGAGAAGAACTGGATTTCCAGCACTGTCTCCGGCACTAGATCCAATAGGAATAGAAACCATTCCTACAAGATATCCTTATCCAACTAACGAGCAGACTTTAAATAATGCGAACTATTCAGAAGCTGTTAGTAATCTTGAAGGAGGCGATAATTTAACGAGTGAAGTTTGGTGGGATAAAAAGGATTAGATAAGAATGGTATTGTTGTTACAACCAAAAAAATATAAAATGAAAAAAATAAATATAATATATAAAGTGTGCTGCATAGCCTCCTTATTATTTGTTTTTTCTTGTAATGAATCTGAAGATATTATTACTGGAGATGCAAAAGAGGGAGGAGTAATCGTGAGACAAGATTATTCTTCTGCTAAAATTACAGGATTGCCTGATGCAGAAACAGGAGAAGTGTCTTTCAGAGAGGTTGAAGTTGAGTATGATCTGAGGATAAGGTCTGGTGAACCAGATGAAGTTACTTCTTATACGGTTTATAAAACTTTAGTAATGTATGAAGAAAACCCTGAAACTGGAGAAATAGTAGTAGCGTCCGAAAAGCGAGTCGAAGTAGAAACAGTAAATAAACTGCCTTATGAGGTTACTTATGCAAGTATCGACGAAATCCTCGAAGGGTTTGAAAAAACACCAGATCAATTAAGAATAGGTGATCAGGTGATTTTTGATGTAGAATTTGTTCATCAGGATGGAAGAAGGCTAACCGCGGCTCCCAAAGATGGAACATTGACGATAACTATCAATTGTTTATCAGATTTGGCAGGAACTTATATGGCAAAGGCATCAGCACCTGATGCCGGAATTAATTTGGAATATGAGGTGGAGGTTGTTGAATTAGCTCCTGGCCAATATTATTTTTCCCCTTCAAGTGCTTATGTCGTGAATCTTGGTTATACTGGAGCATCGGCTGTAGCTACCAGGTTTGAAGATCTGTGTGGTGTTCTCACTGTGCCGGATCAAACATTAGGTGGTGAGGTTGAAGGTTCTCCTCAATTTAGCAATGAGGTTTCTGGCGAGGGCTCAGTAGATAGTGAAACCGGTGTTATCACTCTTGAATATAGTATTTCAGGCTTAGGTTCTATGATAGATGTTTTAACTCCTATTGAGTAAATTTAATTTAAAAAAGACATGATGAAATATATATATAAATATTTACCCATATTCATGGCCATTAGTATTTCTTTTGGTCTTACTAGCTGCGATGACGATGATCGCACTGGAGAGTCATTAATTCAGCCTACCTCTCCGTCTATTTCAATCAATTTGCCGCCTACTGTCCCGCCTTTGATGGAGCAAGACACATCATTTACCATTGAAATTATTTTGAGCGAAGCGCAAGCGGTAGATGTGGCTGTTTTTCTTCAGCAAGTAGGAGGGGACATGACAAGTGGGGAGGACTATACGATGCCTGATAGGGTTATGATCCCTAAGGGAGAAACTTCGGCAACAGCTGATATTGCGATATTGCCCGATGAGGTTGCAGAGGAAACAGAAACATTAGAAATTCAAATAGGGAGCGAAAGAACAGCGAATGCTTCAATTGAGCCTGTAAATTTTTCTCTCACAATTACTAATGCCACTGTTGATCAATTGGATCTTGCTTTAAGCTGGACTACATCGATATTTGATTTAGGTGGTGGAGAGGTTGACCCTACAGATGCGGCTGATTTAATCTTTACTATTAGAAATATTTCAGGTATTGGGGAAGATATAGTTGTTGATGGTGCTGGGTTTGAAGAGGCTACTTTAGGAGCAGATCTTCCCGATGGCCAATATACTTTAATTGCGACTGTTTATTCTGTGGCAGACGTAGGCGATTTGGGGTCTGACTTTGACATCGGACTCGTTTTAGATCTGCACCAAATTGGCAAAATTGATCAGTCTGTTGAATTTCCTGCTGTTTTAAATTCAGGAGATGCGGAATGTCCTGGATATTCCTTTACATTGGGAACTCTGACTAAAACCGGCGATAGTTATTCATTTGAGGAAACTGGAGAATTAGATTTAGGCTATTGTGGCTTAGTTGGTACTTATTCTGTTGCAGAGACAGGAAAAGACGATTATGAGACTTCATTTTCAGTAGATGAATATGATCCATTTACCTTAGTAAACGGCAACTTCTGGGACGAAGGATTAGAAATAGCATATGTTCTAGATACTGAATCCGACGCTGTGACAATTGAAGCTCAGGAATTTGATTTTGATCTCGATGGAGCAGAAGGTGATGGTGAAGAAGAGACATTGACTGTTGAAGGTACTGGAACTTACAATTTCGAAGCTGCTTCGATGGTTGTTGATTATGTCATTAAGAAGGAAAACGGCGATGTTGTAGAAGCAAATACTCAAACTCTTACAATGGTTGAGTAATTGTTTTAATGATTTTAATAGAAAAGGCTGCTTGTGCAGCCTTTTCT
>CAMPJM010000222.1 GCA_946886805.1 uncultured Flammeovirgaceae bacterium
AAAGATTTGCCAATTTTTAAGGCTATTCATCTTGCTTTTTTGCTTTACACCTAACTTCTATATAACAACAGTTCTCTTTCCAATTGTTGTTATATTTGCTTTGTATTTGCTTCCAAATTAGTTCCTTGGCTGCTAAAATCCAAGCGATCGAGCGGACTTTGTATTTTTTGTAGGTTTGTTTGACTTACGTGGGTGTAGATCTCCGTTGTTTTACTGCTATTATGTCCTAGCAAGGTCTGGATGTATCGTAAGTCGGTACCGTCTTCTAAAAGATGTGTTGCAAAACTGTGTCGTAAGCAATGGAGGGTATAGGGTTGTAGGTTGTTTGATTTCCGAAGGGCTTTCTTCATTACCTGCCGAAGACTGGACGCGGTATAGGGGCCGCCGTATTGCCCTTCGAAAAGATACTTCTTAGGTTGATGCTGCTCCAGATAAACTTTTAATAAAGCAACTGCCCGGAGAGAAAGTAGTGTCACCCGATCTTTTCCACCCTTGCCTGCCCTAATCCTAAGTTGCCGGCGTTCAGCCTGTACATCGCCTGTCTTTAGACTAATGAGCTCGCCGCAACGTAATCCTGCCGAATAAATTAGCGCCAGCATGGCCCGGTGCTTTACATTGCCGGCAGCACGAATAAGATTGACTACTTCTCCTCTGCTCATGACCTTCGGCAACTGTTTTTGCTTCTTAGGCCGAAGTACGTTTTCTAAGGAGATATCAACCTTTGCCACCTGTTTAAAGTAGAAGCGCACCGCATTTACAGATTGGTTGACGGTAGTGGCCACTGCTTCCCCACTTGCGAGCCAACGGGCGTGATAACGGTTTATCTCTTCAGCGTTTATAGAATTCAGGCTGAACTCATTCAATTTCAGCGCCTGCATAAATCGCAGTAAAAGACTTTGGTAGGTTCTGATGGTGTTGCGACTATACCCTTTGGCAAAGAGTACCTCCAGGTATCGGGGCGGGCATAAAACTTTAGATGCAGCATTCCCACGGAAGGCTTCCCGAATATCCTTCATATTTCTTAGCTCCAGACGTGCATCGAGCCGAACTATCGTAATAGTCTTTACCTCCTGCAGCAATTCCGCAAACGGAACAACGGAAATATCAGCTAACCAGCCCCTTCCTGCCTTGCTATAGCGCAGGTAATCCAGCTTTTTCATTAAGGAATAAAGCTGCTGGTGATAGCGATGGCGCAAAAGCACTGTACCCTCTCTCGCCGGATATATCGTAATGGGGGGAAGGCCATCGTACCTCTGCTTTTTCTCTTCCCGATAAAATTGTTCTGGAATTATGCTGCTGGGTTTAATAAAGAATTCTTGTCTGTCTATGTCAATAGATCCCTTGCAAATGGCGAACAGTTGCTTTAGCTGAGTGGGTGTATTGGGCAAAAACACCATAGAATGGGTTTTAGACCACCGAGCCTCAGACAGGTGTTCTTTTATTTTGGCGTGAATTAATGGATCAGGAGAAAACTGAAGTCCTATTTTTGACGATCCTGCTATATGCAGTTGATGAAGGACAATTTGCGGGAATTTCGAAATCATAGGGCTAAAATACCGGAAGATTTGGTCAGATAAAGAATATTATTCGTATATTATGCGACTAATATTCTGGTGTCCATGAGAAAGTGTCCGGTGTGTCAAAAAGAAATAAAAGGCCGAAAGGATAAAATTTATTGTTCGTTAAGCTGTAAGTCTTCCCAACAATATGAGCAGCGTCAGGAACATGAAGCTCAATACTATAAAATTGACCGCCAACTAAAAAAGAATCGGACCATCCTAAAGCGTTACAACAAAATAGGCAAGACCACATTGAGAAAAGAAACGCTGATTGCAGAGGGGTTTGACCCCCACTTCTTTACCAGCTATTGGAAGAACAAAAATGGGCAGGTGTATCTTTTTTGTTATGAATTTGGTTTTCTTTCTTTGAAGGAGGGAGAGAAAGAAAAATACCTGCTGGTCACGTGGCAGCCTTACATGAATAGATAGATCCGATTTTGGCCAATGTAGCGTTTTGTCAAGGAGGAAGTTGCGATGGCCACCTTAAACGACAGTTAATATGTAATAATTCCTTCTAATAAACAAGATTTTTCTTCCTCTACTTCATCGTTTCTACTGCCCTGCGTCAGGGATGGGGGCTTTGTTTGAGTCCGAAATGGCCTTGCGGGAAGCCCGGCGAGTGCCCTCCAGCCCGCCCGGACGCCCAAAAAATTCTCCATCCGGACTACTTCCAAAGTTGAAATCGCGATAAAGAGATGAAGGCTGCAATAAAATTTTTAATTCCATAGCGGTACTTGGGATCTTAATCATAATCTTCGCCATTGATCACCTCTATAAATTAAAAATTTTGCAAGCCTTTATAAAAGCGCAAAAACTTTTATCATTTATTTACTAAGCTTTAGTTGGTGAACCACACCTGCTCCTTCTATGGTTAAAACGTATATGCCTGCAGGCCAGCTGTGGTGGCTCAGTTCCCATAGTTGGCTTATTCCAGCTTTATCAGATTTAAATTGTTTTTCTGCCATTTTTCTGCCATTCATATCCTTTATCAGGACTTTAAAGTTTCTGCTTTTATCCATAGTAGGAAAATCAAGCCACAAACCATCACCGCTTAAAGGTACAGGATAGGCAATGAAGTCCTTTAAGGACAAGGGTTTATTTACGGCTCTTTCATCATTGTCAGAATTTCCATTATGGACTACAATATTTCCTGTGTTTAGAGCTGTAGTTGCAACTGCATTCAGAGAATCACCCATTTGATTATCATAAACAACGGTCCCAAGGCTGTCCCAAATCTGCAGGCGTATGTAATCCATTCCGGTCAGGCTACTATCGTCGTTCATTGATAGTTGAAAGTGCTGATTCCCCTCTCCGTTTAGCATGCCTGTACCCGTTACTATAGCAGTTTTCCCGGCAATATCCATTGATTCAAAAGACTTTGCTGTAAATTTTATATCTCCTGCATTTGTTTTAAACACCACCTTTCCCTGTGGCTCATTAGAACCATTAGTGGTTTGAATTCCAAATCCAAAATCTACCTTTCCTTTTGCATTGGGCTTATTAACATAGGATCCCACGGGGGAATGGAAAGAGCCAATACCGGCAACAATATCAGTAGTGGGATCATAAATGACCACATAGCGATGTTGAAGACTTGCAGAATCCCCCTCCGCATCTGTGATAGTGAGGGAGATAGTATAAAGTCCGGGATGTGAATAGCTGTGAGAACCAGTGATCAGCGAATCACCGATATTGCCCTCCGAACCGGAACCATCGCCCCAAACCCACACAGCGGCACTTATATTATCACCTGAATAGATTGCGCTGACATTAATGATGGAATTCGTCTTTTGAGGAGCAGAAGGCACCGAAATGCTTTGGATCACCAAACCGTCTCCCACGGGATTTACTGTTATGGTTACAGTTGCTTCATTACTTTCCTCCATGCCACTGCTGGCTTTGTAGGTAAAGCTATCGTCGCCGATGAAGGCAGAGTCAGGCGTATAGGTAAAAGATCCATCAGCATTAAAAGCAAGGGTGCCGTTGGTAGTGCCCATCACAAGTGATGCTGCTAAAGTGTCTCCACTTCCTGCCACATCATTGGAAAGCACTCCGGGCGCTTCTACGGTCAAAGAAGTCCCCTGCTCAGTAGCATAAGTATCGTCTACAGCCATTAATTCCTGTGAGGTTTTCTGTGTATATTTTATAGTGGTGAGGTCATAACTGTCCGCACTTTGCGAGCTTCCCGTAACGTATACTTGTTGAAGACTATCTACAACTATAGAACTTGCATAATCATTATTGCCTTCCGGGCCATCATAAGCTATTTCCCACTGTTTAATTCCTGTGTTGTTGAATTTTACAGTTGCGTAATCCGTTTCCTCGCATTCACTGTTAAAACTACCCCCGGTCGCATATACATTTCCCTCTAAATCAATGTCCATGGAAGGTGTACCAGTGCCATCAAAATTTGCCACCCACTGCTGCACTCCTAAAGCGTTATATTTGACCATCGCCCAAACAGTGGGATAATTGCAAGACACACCGCTTAGTCGGGTAGATGTTCCGGAAACATAAACGTTGCCAGCCATATCTACTTTAATGGAGGAAGTCTCATCGTCCAGGTTGTCTGGTGCATTATATTTTGCCACCCATTGCTGAACTCCGGCTGGGTTGTATTTTATTGTGGCGTAATCAGCTCCAGTGCCGCTTGTCTCGGAGCTACCGGTAACATAAACATTGCCTTCTGCATCAAGTGCTAAAGCTCGTGCAAAGCTATTAAGGCCATTTGGGCTATTGTATTTTGCCTCCCACTGTTGTTCTCCCAAAGAATTGTATTTGATGGTAGCATAAGAAACCCCCGTTTCCTCTCCCTCTGAATATCCTGTGACATATACGTTTCCTTCCGCATCTACCGCTAAGGCTGTTGCATAATCATCAAGGTTATCAACGCCATCGTACCTTGCCACCCACTGTTCTGCCCCTGTGGAATCGTATTTGACCGTAGCGTAGTTGTAGCTATAAATATAATTTGGTGGATCGGAACTCAAGGATCTGCCGGTTACGTAAACATTGCCGTCCTGATCAACGGCTATAGCTGCTACAATATCATTTTCTTCGATATTATTATAAATTGCCAGCCATTGCTGCTGTCCTGAGGAACTTAATTTCCTAGTTACATAATTTTCATCCGGATAACTTGCATTGTCGTTGTAGCTTGTTTTGGCCAGATAGACATTGCCTTCTTCATCTACTGCAAGGCCTCCAACACGAAAAGCATTGGCATTGTATTTTAAGGCCCACTGTTGATTTCCTGATGAATCATACTTAACTACCCCTGGTTGCGAGCCTGTGGTATAAACATTCCCTTGTACATCCAGCGCAATTGAAGAAGTGTTGCCATCAGCCATTCCTACCCATCTCTTAACCCAACTTTCTACTACCTGATGATTGCTTAAAGGAATTTGACCAAAGCCGGAAAGAATAAAAAAAAGACTAAAAAAAAGAGTCAGGAAAAAAGACATTAAAAAGGGAGAAGCCTTTTTGTTGAAGTTCGGAAATAAGCGAGTCTTTTTATTTTGTAAAAGGTTAGCTTCTTTAAGGATTGAGTTGGTTTGAGTGGGCAGGGAGTTCATAATATTGGTTTTAAGGAGAAAAAATATATTGTAGAAGAACTATTGCAAATGAACAAAAATGTACAGATATTTTGAGTACACTCGTTTGATTATTAAGTAATTACAACAAAATTTATAAGATTGTCAAGATGTTGAGGAAAAAGTTATGGGCGATTTTTTTTATAAGAAGGAGGATTTTAAAGGGAGTCGCTTAGAATTAGATGGAATACTGTTAACATAAAAAAATACTAATACATATAAGGTACAATACAGGTAATTTATAGACCTTCGCCTGTACCATTTCGAAAAAAGAACGTACGGTTCTTTAAAAATTTGCCTTGTTTTAGAGTGGAATAAAAAGTATTACAGTGTTACTTTATTCCTTCTCAAAGAATAAAGCTATATGCGCTAAGACAATAAAATGGAGGATTTTCGAAGAGGGGAAGTCTCAGATTTGTCTCCATTTTCAGATTTGCTATGGAATAAATTAATGTAAAAATTTGTACAATATCTTATAAATGAGCAATACTAATTTTAACTATGAATTATTATTTGAATTATCGCCTGACCTGCTGTGTATTGCAGGATTTGATGGTTATTTTAAAAAAATAAACTCCGCAGTTTCAAATCTTTTGGGCTATACAAGGGAGGAATTGTTTGCCAGACCTATCAACGATTTCGTTTTTCAGGAAGATAAGAGTGTTACGGCAAAGGTTAGAAAAGAATTAACCCAATCTAAAACGCTTCTGAATTTCGAAAATAGGTATTTAACAAAGAACGGTGAAATTGTCTGGCTTTCATGGACTTCTCTTCCTGTGGAAAAGGATCGGTTGGTGTTTGCTATTGCAAAAAATATAACGGAGAAAAAGAGACAGGAGCAAGAGCGGAATGCTATGCTGGCCACGTTGAGTAAAATTAACAAAGACCTGAAGCAGCTAAATTATACCACTTCGCATGATATAAGATCACCCGTCAGTAGTTTGATATCCATTATAGACCTTATAGAAATTTCCAAAATTAAGGATGAAGAAACTATTGAATTAATAACCTTATTGAAGGAAGCCGGGGAGCATATGAAGCTGACACTTAATAATAGCGTTGATGTTTTGAGCGAGAAATATAATTTGCATGAGGAGGTGGAAGAAGTAGATTTAAGTGAAAGCCTGGATTATGTACTGAAGTCGATAAGTTCTCTTATCCAAACGTCAAATGCTACCATCAGTGCTAACTTTTCTAAATTGAATAAAATCAAATTTAACAAGGCATATCTTGCAAGTGTTTATTTAAATTTGATCACGAATGCAATAAAATACGCAAAACACGACTGCCCTCCCGCTATTTCTATCAGTTCTGAAAAGATAGAGGGCTTTCATCAGTTGACCGTTTCTGATAATGGGCAGGGTTTTGATATGGAAGTAGTGAGAGATAAGATTTTCGGCTTACATCAAAGATTTCATAGCCATACCGACAGTAAAGGGATTGGCCTTTATTTGGTTCACAATCATGTCACCAGTTTAGGTGGAAAAATTATGGTTGAAAGTAAGATCAATGAAGGGGCCAAATTTATAATATCTTTTAAAGAATAAATCTTTTCTAGTATTA
>CAMPJM010000223.1 GCA_946886805.1 uncultured Flammeovirgaceae bacterium
GTATATATATTTCATCTATAATATTATTTTTTATGAGTTTTTATTATATCCATAAGTAGACTACCGGATTTTTTTTATCGTTAGCTATTGTTAAATTTTTATTAGAAAAAAGGATCGTTTAAGAAGGCAAAATTTAGAAATTATGAAGTCTGTAAAGTTACAGTTGATTATTGGGATGATTTTTCTGGCAAGTACTGTGGTGATAGGCCAAGATATTGAAGTGTCGGGTGACACCACAGAAGGAAGCAACACCTTATCACAGCAGTTCAATTCCTTGAAAGATAATTCAAACTCCTACCAGGAATATAAAGTAATTAAGCTCACCTCTTTAAATACCTTTTGGAGTAACGTTAATGATTCATTAGCAGCGATTCAAAAGGAAATTATTGTAGCAAACAATAATATTACCTCCCTACAGCAAAATCTTGATAGCTTAAAAAATAAATTGGAAGCAAGAGAAGCTGCTTTAGAAAAAAGTGAATATGATATCGCCCATTTGAGCGTACTTGGTATGGACGTGCAGAAAGAAAGCTATGTTTCTTTTACCTGGGGCGTCTTTTTTGTGTTACTCTTATTGTTGGGAATTGCAATTGCCAAGTATAGAAGCAGCAATAAAGTTGCTGTAGAAAAGAAATCAGATTACGAAGCGCTCAATAATGAGCTTAACGATTGCAAGCAAAAAGCGAGAGAAAAAGAGATAAAGCTGATGAGGGACCTACAGACCGAAAGAAACCATGTAGAGGAGCTTAATCAAAAAATCGTAGCACTTAGAAAGCAAGCGCATTAAAATTTTTGAAAAAATAAAAAAGCCCGTGAAAGGTTAATTCTTTTCCCGTGCTTTTTTATTAAGGGCTGATTTTTTTTTATTATTCTGGAATGCAAGCTTTATAACTTGTAATAGCGATTATATTACTTGACAATATCATGAAATATAGCAATTATTAAACGGCTATTAACAAATCCTATGTCGGCTAATATGTTTGCGACATGGTAGATTTGCTAACTTTTCCTGATATGTAACACTTTTTTATTTTGCTCTGTAGATTCGGTAATCGATACCGTTTCTTTGTAATGATCGCTCAGACCCAAAACTAACCCTTTCCCAAAACCCAACATGTTCCTTGGTGAGTTATAATAGATTCTAACTTCGTTCACCCCTATTCGTTTACACTCCAGATAAGGAGGTTGTGCATTTTTATCGTACTGCCGGATAGTTTTATGGATTACATTTTCTGTATGTTCTAAAACATCCATTAGCTTCCATTCCGCTAGTATTATGTGCCCAAAAATTCGCAATAGTTTGGGCATGATGTATCTGCCAAAATTAATGAGCAAGTCTTCTCTGAAAATTCCTATAGCTTTACGGGCTTCTTCAATTAATGCTTCAAACTCATGATCAGGATAGATCTGTACCTGAAGATACATTTTTCCTTTTAATCCGGCACTATCAATAATTGTTGACCATGTACCTACACTGGCAGTCTGGTTGACATACGACCTTAATTCATGAAAGATTAATCCGTGCATGTAATTCTTTTAATCATAAAATATTTTTAGATATTAGTAATAAAGCCAGATGCGATCATTTTTGATTCAAATCTTTATTTAAAAAATGGCCGTTGGCAAAGCCGTTCCTGTCGGGGTAGGTACGAAATCATTGGCACCTACGGCACATCTTCTGATAAAAAGCTTAATTCTCCAAATGAATAGCACATACTTTCGAAGATCTGGTTCTTAACAGCCCTTGCTAAAAAAACGAGCTATAATTATCCTGGTTCCAATACATAATGGCATAGAACATGGCCCAACCAAAGAAACCAATTAAGATTGCCCAAACCCAGGAAGGTATTCCCTTAGGCGTTTCAGAACCCGTCACCACGAAGAAATCTTTGCGTTCGCTGCCATAGGCGTTAATTGTAAGGGTGACTTTATCATCAACAACATCGTTTTCTTTCAGGCCCACCAGGTCAATTGCAGGGCCATTTCGAACCTCAAAAGGCACTATCTTGATCCCTTCTACACCATCGGTAGATTTGGCTATAATCTTGAGCTTATGTCTGCCATCTGTTATTTTCGTGGTGTCCAACATCATTTTAACAGGTGGCTTAAACTCAGCAAAAGGGGCTGGATCATCGTCCAAAAATACTTTTATAATTCGTTTGTCTTCCATTTCCTAGAAATTATCGATAACTATATTTTTTACATGGTCGGGTGACTTCTCCCCGGGTTTTACCAAATACTTAATACTGAAAAAGAGTGTGAACACTACAATTACTATTGCAGAGACTATTATAATATAATCTTCCTGACCTTGTGGTCCTGCGCCATGCGTAATGTTTTGCAAAATCCGTGGCTGTTGTTTTGTGCACACGTCACAAGCCAAAAGCGGTGTGGAAATGAATAGCAATAATAAACTTCCAATAAGAATGATATATTTTTTCATGGTCTATGGATTTAGTTTCTCTACCAAGGCTCTTATTTCAGCTACCTCTTCGGCAGTTATAGGAGCGGCATTATTTCCCCAGCTACTTCTTTCATGGTTTCCAATGGCAGCAATTTCTTCGTCTGACAAGCGTGAAAACTCAGGCATTTGACCATATTCTGGCCTTGCATCGTAACCTTGTAAAATTATTCTGATAAACATTTCGGGATCTTCCTCATTTACCACCTTGCTACCTGCCAAAGGAGGGAAAGCTCCTGGTATGCCTTTTCCGTTTGCCTGGTGGCAGGCTGCGCAATTGTTTTGATACAACTGAACGCCGTCAGGGAGTAGTGCCTTTTGGCCTTCGCCTGCATTTGCAGCAACGGTATTTTCTTTAGGTTTGGCCGGTATAAATTTCACATCTTCCGTTAATGGTGCTTGTTTAAGCGATTTCAGATACGTCACCAGGTGCATTGCTTCTTCGGTTGCCACTACTTTTCCTTTTTCTGTTCTGTATTCATCAGGAATTTCTATGGATACGGCATCCTCCTCAGGGTTGTCTTCATATTTAAACAACCATGGGTAAGCGGGCATAATCGACTCTTCTACAACAATTCTTGGATTAAATAAATGGAGAAGGTGCCACTGATCTCCCGGCTGGCGTGCACCGACATTTGTAAGGTCGGGTCCGGTTCGTTCGCTACCAAGCAGGGAAGGAGATTGCCGCCAGATGTCCAGTCGCTTTTTGGAATAGAAATAATCCGATGGCATAGAGGGCCTGTCGCCCCAAACTTTATCCATTTCTATGTTTCGCACTTGCTGCGTATGACATGCCACACAACCCTCTGACACAAATAAATTCAAACCCTTCAGTTCCGCCTCAGACATCGGAGCCGCTGTTGGTAGTGGTGCATTATTTTCCTGCATTTGATATGCTGGGACCACTGCAATGAACATACTCAAGCCAAAGAATACAAGAAATATGGTGATGAGTAACTGACGATGATTTTTATGGAAATTAAACATGTTGATTCTCCTTTTATACTTTTAATAATTCATCTGTTTTCAATGATTCTGTTTTTTCAATTAGGCTTTTTCTTTCTATTTCTTTTAAATGCCCTGTTATCATTTTATATAAGTTCCACCCAAAAACCAGGTGAGAAAGGAACATCAGGGAGCCTCCGACTGCTCTCCATAACCAATAGGGAGCCATAAGGGTGACAGTATCAATGAAAGGAGTTCCATCTACCCATTCCATACCTTTTTCAGTTCCACCAATCATCAGAGAAAATATATAAAGATTCAGACCTATGAAGGCAAACCAGAAGTGCATCCCGACGGCCAATTGATTGGGTTCTGTACGCGTCAGTTTTGGTACAATGGCATAGATACTGCCCCATAATAAAAAGCAAATAATGCCATACATTGTCATGTGAGAGTGGGCGACATTAAAATCTGTAAAATGCCACACGTAATTGGTGAATCTAAAAGCCTGAAAGCTACCCTGTGTTGATCCTACGAAGTAGAAGATCACTCCTACCAGCATAAAAGGTAGGACATAACTGTCGGAAATGGCTTTCCAGCTCCCGCGCATGGTCATCAGAAAATTCGTTGTGCCCGCCAAAACTGGTATAAACATCCCTGCACTAAAAACAATGGCGACAGTTTGTAACCACCAAGGCAGGGGACTGAAAATAAAATGGTGGGTACCGATAAGCGTATAAAACAACATCTGCGTCCAAAAAGCAAGTACACCTAATGAATAAGAATAGATGGGCTTGTTAAGTGCAGATGGCAAGTAATAGTAGACGAGGCCAAGGGTGAAAGTCATGAACCACATTCCTACTCCCTGGTGCATATAGTACCCCTGAACAATTGTTTCACCTAACCCTTCCTGATAAAAAGGAAGATATGCAGTTATCGCCAGCACTGTTGTCCATACCAACGCTCCCAACATAAACCAGTTGGAAATATAAATTTCTTCTGTATTACGGTTTGCAATGGTTTTATAGAAATTGGTGAGGGTCAGAATAAGACC
Source organism: uncultured Flammeovirgaceae bacterium (assembly GCA_946886805.1). The sequence continues at coordinate 4,461 of CAMPJM010000223.1, forward strand.
TGCAGCAAATAATGCCATTACCGGCCAGATGTATTCTCTGTACTCGCCACCCCCATTGTTTATTCCACTCATGAGGCAAATCGTTCCTAACAGAACACAGCTATTAATCAGGTAAAAACCCAGCCATGCCCATCTGTAACTATAGACTTTCCTATTAGACGTCCTGCTGACGACAAAGTACCCTAAACCTATCATTGCCAGAGAAGCCCATCCCCAAAAGACCACGTTGGTATGTACCGGGCGAAGCCTTCCGAATGAAAGCCATTCAATGTGGTCCATATCTGGCCAAACAAATTTCATCCCCAGGTATTGTCCTACAAAGGTGCCAAATATAAGCCAGATGGTTGCCGCACCAAGATAGGCGAGTATTAAATTAATAAGTTTGTCATCGGTCTGAAAGCTGATCTTTCCTATTTTCTTTTCATCAACCAGCGGATTGTTGGGGTCCAGCGTTACCTGATTTACAAGTCCTCTAGGGTCTTTGATTACCCCGCTTCCTGCCAGTTCGTTTCCCTGAAGCTTGTACTTGCCAGACTGCTGCCTTTCTTTTAACAGTTCATCTATTTCATATAGGTCTGCATTGAGAATAGCATCTTTAAGTTCTTTTTCCTGCTTTTTCTTATCGATGCTTTCAGAAGTATTCAACAATTTCCCAATCCTGATAACTGCAATAATCGAAAAAACAACTAAGGTGATGATACATAGAACAAGTGTTCCGATGATACCGGGTTGCGAATACCAGGTATCGGTATTGATTGGCTGTGATGCTTGTCCCTGTAAAATCAATGGACAAAAAGCAAACAGTATCAACAAGAAATAAATGCTTAACCTTCTTAATGGAATCATAACTAAATATATTAAGACCTTTTTATCTTTAACTTGTAAAACTTTTTTTAATAATCTTTTAAAATCCGAAACTTCATATTATCAATGGAATCATCTACTATAATTTGGCAGGCCAGCCTGCTTCTTTGGGTATTATTTGGTAAATTTTCAAGTGTTTCTATTTCATAGGCATCTTTTTCACCCACATCACCTTCTATTATTTCTATATGGCAAGTGCCGCACATTGCTCTTCCTTTACAATCCCCCCATTCAATCCATAGTTCGTTAAATACCAGATCCATCAGACTTCTGTATGCCAGAGGTTTAAATTCTAAAATATGCTCCCTGCCTATGTCATCTGTTATGAAAAGTTTGCCCATTCGCTCTTATTTTTTCAGAAAAACCAAACCTCTATCAAAATTTTCTGTCACCTGACTTATTGAAGTTGTTTCCAGCATCAATTTAAGTGCGTCTCTAATCTTTTTAAATTCGTAATGGATAGGGCATGGCTTTTTGTTAGAACATTCTGTTATACCTAAACCACAACTGGTAAATATTTTGTCTCCATCTATTGCCAGCACTACATCTACCAGGGTTATTTCTTTATTTTCTTCAACATAAAATCCTCCGTTTGGCCCTTTCGTTGAACTAATTATATTTCTTTTGCTAAGTTCTTGAAGAATTTTGGCGGTAAAATGTTCAGGTGCTCCTATTGATTTACAAATATCTTTTATGCCGATTTTTCTTCCATCTTTGCAATTTGCCACAATGTAAATTGTAGCCCTCATTCCATATTCACAAGCTTTCGAAAACATGCGCTGATTTTATTTTTCCCAAAATTGATCTTCCCATATTTCATTTGTTGCATGGTGAATTTCTTCTATTTTTTTTCTTAGCTTTTCAAGCTGTGTTTCATTTTGAGTGGTTTGGATATAAGGGAACAAGTCTCTTTCTTCAAATCTAATATGACCTTCTACCTCTTCTTCTATTTGTCCCAGTGTTACCTCTCTATGATCAGGTTCTGTAGAAAGTTTTTCCACCAACCTGCCTATTTTCCTATGTTGTCTTTCTGCTTTTTTTCTTTTTTCATCTTTCTCATCAAGAAGCGTGAAGATGTATTTTTCTTCCTCTTCAAAGTGGGTTAAAAGATGGTTTTGGAAAAAATAGTCGACATAAGTTGCGATCCGCTCCTCCTCAATTTCCTTTTTAATTCCCATTCTTATTTTCCAGCATAAAAGCAACCCAAAATGGTGGTCTTTTGATAAAGGAATTAAAGCAGGGTGTCTTTTTAATGGTTTTTTCTTTTTAAGGTTTTCCATAATTAAATCAGCTTAGCTGAATTCTTTATCGTTACAAATTTAGCTATAATTTTATAATAAAAGATAAAAAGGTCTTTTATTTTTTATTATTTTCTTAGCCTTGTAATAATT
>CAMPJM010000224.1 GCA_946886805.1 uncultured Flammeovirgaceae bacterium
CCAAAATTGAGCAGGGGAGAGGCTTGTAATGATATATATGGCTATGAAACTATAAGAAATTAATGCAACTGTTAAATAGCTAATTTTTTTTACACCTTGTTTTCCGTAGTATTCATTAATTATATCTGTGGTGATAAATACCACGGGCCAAAGAACAACTCCGGCGGTAAGGTTGAAATCTAATACAAAATCTCCAAGTAAATTGAGGTTGGCAGGAGGGAAGCCCAATGTTTCTTCGGCTGAAAATATTTTAACACCTATCAACTCTGCTAAAATAGCATTGGTTATAAAGATGCCGCCAAGAATCAGTAGTAAATTGCTCTTTTTATCTTTCATAAAACCGTTGACTAAAGAGGTATAGAATCAGTGGTTTAGCCTCAAACTCCGGAAGTTTTTTGAAATTTAAGTTTGCCTCATACCGTCGCATATGTCGTCACAGCGACTTGCCAGTGCAAACTATTCGCCTCAATCCTGAATTTCAATTGTTTCGCCTTCTAAAGCAAGAGATACATTCGCAAATACCTGTTTCGCTTCGTCTAACAAGGGTTGAAGTTCTCTGTATCGTATAGAATAATGCCCAAGCAATAATTGGCCAACCTCAGCTTTTTTCGCGATAGTTGCGGCTTGTTTGGCCGTAGAATGAAAAGTATGCGCCGCCCGGTCTTCTCTGTCGCTTAAAAAAGTAGACTCATGATAAAGTAGATCTACATTCTTGATTTGTTCTATAATATTCTCTTCGTATTTGGTGTCCGAGCAATACGCATAAGATCTTGATTTGCGCGGGGGCAGCGTCAAATTCTCATTTTCAAATAAAACCTTATCATCTTCATCATAAATATGCTCGCCATTCTTCAAAGAAAGTATTTCCTGCAATGAAATTCCGTCGGGCAATTTTTCCTTTATAATTCGTCTTTTCTTTGGCTTTTCACGAAATAAAAAACCAGCACAACCAATCCGGTGATTCAAGGGAATAGTTTCAACTTCCAAAACAGGATCTTCTAAAATTACCTTTTTAACAGAAGTGTCCAACTCCTGAAATCTTATTTTATAATTTAGGATTGTTTGCGAGTACTGGAGTTGTAAGGTAATAATCTCGGCCAGACCGGGAGGGCCATAAATAAATAAATCATTCGTCCTGCTTTGCAAATGCATGGTAGAAATGAGGCCCATTAAGCCAAGATAATGGTCGCCATGGAGGTGGCTAATAAAGATATTGTTTATCTTCTGGGCCTTGACCTTATATTTTATGAGTTGCATCTGCGTTCCTTCCCCACAATCAATTAAAAAAGTCTGGTTTTGGACAGTTAATAATTGAGAAGTCTGATGCCTGTTGTGGGCAGGTGCCGCAGAGTTAGCGCCTAAGATTTTCAACGAAAATGACAAATGGCTAAATTTTAATTGTTTTCCTGTTCGCCACCTTTTAGATCATTTTCGATCTCATTCATGTAAACTGCATCAATAGCTTCTTCTATGGTCGGGAGCAAATTAAGAACAGAGTCTAACTGCGAAATTTTTATCAACTTCATTACGTGATCTGTGATTCGAGATATAACAAACATTCCTTCATCTTCATGAAAAACTCTATTGCCTACCAAAAGTGCGCTTAACCCTGACGAATCAATGTATTTCACTTCTGCCAAATCTAATACCACGTTTTTTACTCCTTCTGCATGCAGTGTTATGAAATCAGATTTTAAGGTCGGAGCCAAAGTCGAATCTAATTTCTCTTCATTCAGCTTTATTAGACTATATTTATCTTGTTTGTCAATTGAATATTTCATTTGTTTCCGTTTGTGTGTATATAAAAATTATCTCCTGTATATCTACTTATGACAAAACTATTAATGATATTATCTTGCATCAGTTTCAGCTTTTCACAACCAAATTTTATGTTCGTACGCAGGAACCACTAAAAATTTTAATTTCATCTGAAAAATAACAATATAACAAAATTCTTACCAGAAACCGTAAGAAGTATTTTATGATCGATTAAAATCATAAATATATTTCACAAACTCCTGATTCTTTGCGTTAGCAAAAGATTATATAGCGCGAATAACGCTTTGTTTTATACTCTCCAAGGAGGAATCTTCTGCTTTAACGAATTTTTCACCCGTTACTTTCTCATATAGTTCAATATACCTATCTGAAATAGAAGAAATAATATCATCGGTCATTTCAGGTATTTTTTGTCCATCTTTACCTTGAAAACCATTGCTAATCAGCCACTGACGTACAAATTCCTTCGATAATTGTTTTTGGGTTTCATTTTTATCCTGTCTTTCCTGGTAGCCTTCTTCGTAAAAATATCTTGAAGAATCGGGGGTGTGAATTTCATCGATTAGATAGATCTTATCTTCATACATACCAAATTCATACTTTGTATCTACCAAAATTAAGCCCTTTTCTGCGGCTAATTTCGTCCCACGTTCAAAAAGTGCTTTCGTATATTCTTCTAGCCGGACATAATCTTCTTCCTTTATTACCCTTTTTGCTAAAAGATCTTCTCTTGAAATGTCTTCGTCATGACCTTTGTCAGCTTTTGTTGTCGGAGTAATAATCGGCACTGGCAATTTGTCATTCTCTTTTAATCCTTCCGGCAGGCTTACGCCGCACAATGTTCGTTTCCCTTCTTTGTATTCTCTCCAGGCATGCCCCGCCAAATATCCTCTTATAACCATTTCCACTGGAAAAGGCTTGCATCTATATCCAATACTCACATTGGGGTCAGGAACGTCTAACAACCAATTGGGTACAATATCCTTGGTTTCTGTCAGGAATTTGGCAGCGATTTGGTTTAAAACCTGTCCTTTATATGGAATTGGTTTTGGTAAAACCACATCGAATGCCGAAATTCTATCAGTGGCTATCACTGCAATTTTGGTGTTGAAAAAGTAAACGTCCCTTACTTTTCCCTTATAAAATCCAACCTGTCCTTCAAATTGGAAATGTGTTTCTTTTATTCCTTTATCCATCTGAGGACAAATTTAAGTATGCAGGTTATATAAAAAAAATTTAAATTGTAATATAAAAAATCAACCTAAAAATTAACAGTTTCTTTTATTTCACCCTTGAGATATATATTTTCCTGTTTTAAAACACCCTCCTCAGAATAGTTTTTCCAGGTGCCTACTTTGGTATTCCCCATATAGCTCCCTTCGGTTTTCTTATTTCCATTTTCATAAAATGAAGTGTATGGTCCGGTCATTTTATTACGCTCATAACTAATTTTTTCTTTTACCTTGCCGGAAGGATAATACCTCAAAACTTCCCCAACAATAAGACCATTCACATAAGGAATTTCTTCTTTTTTAGCGCCATTTTCATAATAAGAGATTTTTTTACCATTTAAAGCACCGTTTTCATAAGGTTCTTCCGCCGATAAGCTTCCTTCAGGATGATAAAACTTCCAGATACCCGAGGGCTTCCCATCTTTATAAAACTTTTCTGATTTAATAGAATTGCCTTCATAAAATTCCCGAACTTCTCCGTCTTTTTCTTCTTTAGCGTAATTTATCTGTTTCTCTATATCTCCGGTTTGGTAATACGTAGTTCCTTTTCCCTCTTTAAATCCATCTTTATAGAAGAATTGATGCTTCAACTGCCCATTTTCATACCAGGCTTTGTTTATTCCTTCCAATTTTCCATTTGAATAGCTTCCTTCAAACAAAATCTGCCCGTCTGCACTATAGGTTTTGAAAGTGCTGTTCTTTATTCCTTGTTCATGATATGATTCCGTATCTAAGTGGCCATTTGGATGGTAAGTTTTAAAATAGCCATCCAACATGCCGTCTTTGTAATTGGCTTCGGTCTGTAAAGTTCCTGCTTCATAAAAAGTCTTTGCTATGCCGTTTTGTTTGCCATTCTTATATTGAATGCTGTCTTTTGTGTTTCCGTTTGGATAATAGGAAATCACCCAACCCTCGGGTTTGCCATTTACAAAAGCTGTTTTGTTTTTTATGGTTCCATCGGGATAGTAAACAGCAAGATTCCCAACCAAGGTATCATTAACGAAATTTCCTTTTTGAGCCAATTTTCCCGAGGGGTTAAAAACAGAAACTTCACCCTCTCTCAAACCCATATCATAGGTCATTTGTCTTTTAAGAATTCCATCAGGATAATATTCTTTGAACAGCCCGTTTTTTTTACCCTTTTCAAAATTCCCCTCTACTGCTTTTTCCCCATTTTCGTGGTACATATTGTAAACCCCATCTACCATATTGCTGTCCTGTTGTAGAATATGGTATTCTTCTTTGAGAACGGTAGCCGCACTATCATAGTAGGTTTTTATTAGTGATTGTGCATTAGACGTAAAAATGGAAAATGTAAAGAATAAAAAAATTAAGATTTGATTGACCTTCATTATATGGAATATCTATTAATTAACGAGTACAGTTTTTGGACTCCTGATTTCATGCAATAAATGTGCTAATAAAAAGATAATCTATTTCATGGCAAAGAAAGAGGTTAGAAAAAGATTTTTGAGTCTAGAGTGGTAATTTCCAAATTTGTACCGGCTTATTACAACGCTTTAGAAGGGGAGACACAATTTTTTATGGAAAATAGCATTATTTTAAGAAATAGGCTGCTGTTGGCAACCTATCTTAAACAATTACATTTTTTCGATAACAATAGCAGATGCACCTCCGCCGCCATTACAAATTCCAGCTACGCCAATATTGCCGTTTTGTTGATGAAGTACGTTCGTCAAGGTTGTAATAATTCTGGCACCGGAACAGCCAAGTGGGTGCCCAAGCGAAACGCCTCCTCCAAAGACATTTATCTTTTCAGGATCTATATTTAACTTTTGCATATTGGCGAGTGCTACAACAGAAAAAGCTTCATTGATTTCATAATAATCCACTTGCGAAGCATCTAGACCAGCGTGTTTAATCGCCTTAGGCACTGCCAGAGCTGGTGCTGTTGTAAACCATAATGGATCCTGGGCAGCGTCGGCAAATCCCCTTATTTTTGCTATTGGTTTAATCCCGAGTTCATCTGCTTTTTCTTTGCTCATTAATAATAAGGCTGAAGCACCATCATTAATCGTAGAAGCATTAGCGGCCGTAACAGTTCCCTCTTTAGAAAAAACAGGTTTTAATTGTGGGATTTTTTCAAACTTTACATTTTTATATTCTTCATCCTCACTAAAAAGGATTGGATCGCCTTTTCTTTGTGGAACTTCAACCGGAACAATTTCAGCCTTAAATTTTCCGGAATCGGTTGCAGCAGCACTTCTTTTATAGCTTGCAATAGCGTACTCATCCTGCTCTTCTCTTGAAATATTCATTTCCCTGGCAGTATGGTCTGCACAATTGCCCATCGCAAACTGGTTGTAAACTTCCCAAAGCCCATCTCTCAGCAGCCCGTCAACAATTTCACCATTCCCGTACTTATAGCCAAAACGAGCTTTAGGAATATAATAAGGGATATTGGACATGCTTTCCATTCCCCCAGCTATTACCACGTCATTTTGCCCTAGCATAATCGATTGCGCACCGAACATTACTGCTTTCATTCCTGAAGCACATACTTTATTGACAGTTGTACAGGGGACATTTGTACCGATTCCCGCCCCAATAGCGGCCTGCCGAGCGGGAGCCTGCCCCAAATTTGCTGATATTACATTGCCCATAAACACCTCATGCACTTCCTTAGGATCAACTCCAGCTTTTTCAAGTGCTCCTTTTATGGCAATGGAGCCTAATTTTGTAGCTGAGATTTCAGCCAGGCTACCACCAAAGCTACCTATGGGTGTACGTACAGCAGATATTATATATACTTCTTTCATGATTTAAGGGTCTAATGTCTAAAGTTTAATGTCTAAAGCCTAAAGTCCGATTACTAAAGCTTAATAACGCGTTCTAATCATCTAATCTGGACAAGCCAGAAGTAAAAATTTCCCCGAAAGGGATGGCTTTGCCGCACGCAGAGAAAAATAAGTTAAAAAAAACGTGAAAAACGCAAAGCTATAATTATATAGGCACTGCAATATTGCTTGTCTTTTAAAGTTTTGCCAAAAACATAAAAATTACTGATTAGACACTAATATCCAATGTCTAATATTATATCTAATGTCCAATGTCTAATATCTAACACCCAACACCTAATACCCAACACCTAACTTACCAATCCGGTTTCCCGTCGTCAACATTTGACTGGGGTTTCTTTCGATTTTGTTGGATATATTGAATTTCGTTATTTTTCATTGCTTCTAAAATCATTTGTGCCTTTTCCTCACTCATATTCATTTCCTGAAGCTTGTCGGCTGTAGATTGCTGAGGTGGTTCTTGTTCTTCTCCTTCTTCTTTTTCACCCTCTTTTTTCTGCTCTTCCTCTTTTTCTTCTTCCCCTTGTTTGCCTTTGTCTTTCTTTTCCTCTTCTCCTTCCTCGCCATCTTTTTTATCGCCGTCCTCTTTCTTTTCCTGCTCCTTTTTGTCTTTATTCTTTTCGTCTTTGTTTTCCTTGTTTTCTTTATTTTCCTGGTGTTTTTTCTTTTGCTCTTCTTCCAGTTCTTTTTTTAACTTGACGTAGTTAAACCTTGCAGCTTCATTGGATGGGTTTGCTTTTAAAGCTTCCTTAAAATAATTAATGGCTTCTTCCTTCTTTTTTTGCTGATGTGCCATTAGTCCTGTCTGGTTATAAGCTGCAGAACTAATATCAGTGTTTGAAGATTCTTGAAGAGATGCATAC
>CAMPJM010000225.1 GCA_946886805.1 uncultured Flammeovirgaceae bacterium
TTAATGTCCTTACTTATGGTATTTGTTATTCTCGTCAGTACAAGTCTCGAGGTGTCTATATCATAAGCAAACAAGTTATGGTTGTCGTTTAATTCTTGTAGGCCTTCCGAAGAAACCAATAAACTATCGGATATCCTGTTGGAGGAAAATATTACGGCTGTAGTATTAGGAATAAACCGCGGTGACTGGTCATCATAAATATCATTGGTTATCCTTTTAATAGCATTCCTTCTAATACTGATTAAGAAAATATCACTTTGACCGTCCATATCAGCACTTACAACCGCCACCGTACCGCCTTCATTAAAACTCAAGCTGTTTACCTGATTAAACCTCGAAAGGTCATTTCTGAGTTTGGATTTTGAGGAAATCTCATATAACCATAAATAATACTGGCCTCTCTTTGTCCCCACTATTCCGAGGGTATTATTGTCTTTCCAGCTAATTAAAGGGATATCTTCATTTATTTCCTGATTTATCAATTTTTGGCCGTTGGTAAATACCTTGTTTTCTTTTCCCGTTTCAAGATTCCTTACATAAATAGATTTTTTATTGTTGACATTTCTTGAATAAGCAACATAATTTCCATCCGGACTTATTTTCACGGTATTATATAAATAACCTTTTCTGTTTTTCTTAAATAGTTTTAGAGAATCAGCAGGTTCTACATAAGATGCCGTCGTCTGTTCTGCCATTTCAATATAAAAGGTTTGCCACTCCTGAAGGAAAACCTTAAAAGGAAGGCCAAGAGTGTTGGCGATGCTACTTTCCTCATTTCGGATAATCCGTGTGAGGTTGAGAATATTGGCAACGTTACTTCTGCCGTATTTTACAGCAATAAAATTCCAAATTGATTGCCCGGCAAGTCCCGCTTCCTTACCTGATAGTTTTGAAAGCTTTGGGATTTTCTTTTGGCTAACCATATCTCTTACATAGTCGTCCATTTCAATACTCCAACCTTCTGAAACATACAATGCAGCACCTTCTATAAACCAATCGGGAAGATTCAACAAATAGGCATTTTGAAACATATCCGCAAGGCTGCCTCCATACATCATATCATTCACCAAAATTTCGGATACTTTGTAACGAAGCTCCTTTTTGAAACCAATATGAGTTCCCGGATAAGCAACTTCTACCTGAGATTTAACAAAATTTGTCTGGCCTCCTGTGGTATAGTTATTTTCGTTAATGCCAACGTTACTTTGTTGTAAATCAGATAGCGAATTATATAAAAAGATCTTTGTTTTTGAATATGGGGCATATCCCAACACATCTGTCAAAGTGAGGTACTCGTCTTCTAAATATTTCAATGCTAGTTTTGCATTTGTACCTCCCTCTCCATAATAGTACACTTCAAAATTTTCGGAACTATAATACTTCCAGTCAAAAATTTTGTATTGTAAGCGGTTATGGCCAAAGATAGTATTGGAAGACTGAGCAAAAATTCTGCTTGAAGAAAAGAAAAGCCCCAAGAAAAGGGCAAATATTAGTAAGTTCTTAATAAACATTTATTTATAAGGGCGAATTTTCCAATCTAATATATACTAAAAATAACGAATAATATTTACTTCCGGATGCAGTTCTTCTTTTCTTTCTAAAAAATTAACAAATTTTTCTGCGTAGTAAGGGGCTAAAGATACTCCCTTAGTACCTAAACCATTAAAAATACTTAAAGGTTTATGTAGGGGGTGGATGCCAATAAAAGGCTTTCTATCTTTAGTTGCAGGTCTTATTCCTGCTATTTGATCCTTTATTTCAAACGAAAGAGGGGATAACTTATTTAGTTTATCCAATAATTCTTTTCTGGCGTCTTCTGACGGTAAAGTATTTAAATTTTTCCAATCATAAGTTGCTCCAACTTTGCATAATCCGTTTTCTGTCGGAACCATAAAAACCCCTCGGTTAAAAATTTTGGTCAGAGGGATATTATTCTTCAATAAGAGAATTTCCCCTTTAACGGGTTTAAATGGAAGCCAACCAAAATATTGGGAATTCATCGCCTCATTCCCGTTGCAGTAGATTATTTTTTTCGCGCTTATATTTTTATAGGAAATGCCATCTTCGTTAATAACAAGTGCTGTTTCATCGTAAATAGCATTTTCATATGCCTGCTTTGTTTCAAGAAAGGATTTTGTTGCTCCAAGAAAATTCACCACATCCAAATACCCGCTTTGCGCTAATAGAATTCCGCCATATTCATCATGAACATAGCCATTAAATAACGAATGCCCCGAAATCTCCTTAATATAAGTTTCATAGCCTTCCTGTGAACTTTTTGCCATCCAATCATTCTGTTCCTGAATGGATAAAAAAGGCCGGTATATGTCCATGGGGTTGAAAAATTTTTCGCCCGTAAGTGATTCTGCCTGCCTGTAAAATTCATGCAGTTTAGGAAACAGCTTATCAGCATTCCAGGTTTTTTTCATTTGCTTACCCGTCACAGGATTAAAAATTCCAGCTGCTACCATGGAAGAGCTATTGCTTTCAAAATTATTGATGACGTGAATATTATACCCTTTGCTTATCAGCGTTAGCGCAACCACACTCCCTGCCAATCCCTGGCCAATAATTAGAAAATCTTTATTCATATCCGAACTTAATATAATTTTGAATTTGTCATTTAAAAGGTAACTTTTGTAAATTCAGCAATTCTCTCGTAAGAAAAGGTTTTTTTAACTAAAAAAAGATGATTAAAATCAAATCCTTCACTTTTAACCCATTTATGGAAAACACATATGTATTGTATGATGACACCCATGAATGTATAATTATAGATCCCGGATGCCTGGAAAAGCAAGAACAACAAACATTATTGAATTTTATTGAAACAAATAAACTAAAGGTAAAGATACTTTTAAATACCCACTGCCATATAGATCACGTGCTGGGAAATAAATTTGTAAAAGAACAGTTTCAGGTAAAATTACAAACAAGTAAAATTGAAGAACAAGTCCTTAAAGCTGTATCCGCATACGCACCTAATTATGGCTTTCATCAATATGAGGAAACAAATATTGACGAATACATAGCAGAAGGGCAGCAAATAAAGTTTGGAAATGCCACATTGGACATCCTTTTTGTACCCGGTCATTCCCCCGGACATCTAGTGTTTTATAATGCGGAAGAAAATATTTGTATCGGTGGTGATGTTCTTTTTCATAGAAGTATAGGTAGGACTGACTTACCCGGTGGCGATCACGAAACGCTTATCAATAATATTCACCAAAAAATGTTTAAATTGGACGACAATATGGTGGTATATCCGGGGCATGGAGAAACAACTACCATAGGTGAAGAAAAAAAGTACAATCCTTTTTGTGCAATTGGTTAAGTTTGTACTATATATTTATGTGATGTGCTTTGTCGCTGGGTATTGGCAAGAGGGGCATGCGTTACCAGTCGCTTTTTGCCCTACCGATGACACAAAAAATTATACTGGCCGTTTTTAATACTAAAGCCTAATTTCAAATTTCAAATTCTAAATTTCCTTTGCTAACAAAACACCTCCCAAATTTCTTGACTATTTGCAACCTGCTTTGTGGTTGTATAGGCATTGTTTTAGTCTTTCAAGGCAATCTTTACTATGCCACTTATTTAATTTGGCTGGCGGCGGTATTTGATTTTTTTGATGGTTTTGTTGCACGATGGCTGAACGCATTTTCGGCAATAGGTAAGGAACTGGATTCGCTTGCAGATATGGTCACCTTTGGTGCGCTTCCTGCTTTTATTATGTTTCATCTACTAAACCAGACATTTCCAGATAGCTTTATTCCCTACATAGCTTTTGCGATTGCGGCTTTTTCTGCTCTTAGGCTAGCGAAATTTAATGTTGATACCCGGCAGTCCGATTCCTTTATTGGCTTACCTACCCCAGCAAATGCTTTGTTCATCAGCGCTTTACCATTTGTAATTGAAAGCAACACAACCCTTGGAGATTTTTTCTCTAATGGCTATTCACTTTTGGTCATTACAGTTGTATTTTCATTGTTGTTGGTTGCAGAGATCCGGCTTTTTGCTTTAAAATTTAAAAATGCCAAATGGCAGGACAACAAAGTAAGGTTTATATTTATTGCCTTAAGCCTTGTTCTTATTGCTTTATTTCAAATAACTTCAATACCAATGATAATAGTTCTATATATTCTATTATCATTGCCCGAAAGCAGGAGTAACCTTTAATATTACCAAATAATAAAAAAATAATGCTAAATAGGCACGTCGATTTATCGAAATAATGGACCAACCAAGATCCTTCGTTCCTCAGGATGACAAAAACAACAGCAACAGCCTAAGTTGTCATCCTGACGTTAGGAAGGATCTTGGCAAACCATCAATCTATCGTGATGTTTAAATTTGCTGTGGCAGAAATTGCTTAATTTAAATAATCCAATTTCCACATAGGAACGATTCAATATTTATTCTCGTTGTTCGTTGGTTATCTTATATATAATATATGATTCATAAATGTCATAAATGAAATTGGTTTACCGTATTCTTTTTCTCTTTATACAGGTAAATTTCTTCCTATTCTTCCCTTCAAAAATAATGGGAAAAGGTTATTCTTGTTTCCAAACATCAACAGGCTCAACTTTAAAAGCATCTGATACCAAAGACACCGAACCAAGCACCTCAGTTTTAGCACAAGGTGATTGGTACCGCTTTGGTGTCAGCAAAAGGGGGATATACAAAATCACTTTTGATCAATTAAATGAAGCGGGTATTAATGTGGGCAATATTGATCCTAAAACGATTAAAATCCATGGCTATGGCAATGGAATGCTACCACAATTAAATAGTGCTACCAGACAAAAAGATCTCCCAGAGGTATCTATCCATGTAAGTGGGGAATCAGATGGAAAGTTTGATTCAGAAGATTATATATTGTTTTATGCTGAAGGGCCAGATCAGATTGTCTATAATGATGCTGATGAAAGATTTCAATTCCAGAAAAACTTGTATTCCGATTCTTCCTTTTATTTTATATCGATAAATGAAACGCAAGGGCTTAGAATACAGGAAAAAACAAGCACTGGCACAGGCCATCCAAAAATTAGATCCTATACGGATTTTTTTTACCATGAAGAGGATCTCCATAGTATCCTGAGTAGTGGCAGAGAGTGGTACGGAGAAAGGTTTTCAGCCGGTTCATCTGAAAAATTTACCTATGAAATTCCAGATCTTTTACCTGAGACAGAGGCGATTTTCCAGTTTGAGGTAATGTCGTCAAATGCATCTCCTTCTGTGTTTTCAATTAATGCTAATGGAAACAACTTAGGAGAGGTTTCTGTCGAAGCTATTCCCAGGGTAAATGAAGATTCCGGGTTAAACACCTATTCAGTTAAAGGAAAAGAAAAGGAAGCTTTATTTTTTAAAACTTTGAATTCGCTGCCAGAAGATCTATTAACGTTGGACGTCCTCTTCAAAGGTACTGCCGGAGATGGTTTTGCTTACTTAAATAATTTTTCGGTACAGTTGGATAGATTGTTAGTCTATAGCGGAAATTCTTTCTTATTTAATAATGTAGGTAATACAATGCTGCCCAACGTCACCTACGAATTAAAGAATACGGCCTCCCACGATGTTTTGGTTTGGAATATCTCTGATCCTCTTAGGCCCTACCTGCAAACTACCACTAAAAGCGGTACTGCTCTCCAATTTGGGGCAACGTCTCTGTCTTTTCAGGAGTTTGCAGCATTTGATATCACTAATTTACCCTCTCCTACTTTTATATATAAAGTTGAAAATCAAAATATTAGAAAGGCAATAAATGCAGAAATGCTTATTGTAAGTTATCCTGAATTTTTGCCTGAGGCTAAAAGACTGGCGAGTTTTCGGGAATCTTATGACAACCTAAAGGTCGCTGTCGTTACTCCTTCTCAAATTTATAATGAATTTTCCTCGGGTAGGCAAGATGTAACCGCTATCCGTGACTATGTAAAGTATTTATACGACAAGGGGAATATTAAATATCTCCTATTGTTTGGCAAATGTTCCTACGCTTATAAAGACGAGAATCTGGTAATGCAAAACACCAATTTTGTCCCTACCTATCAGTCCTATAATTCACTGCATCCGGTAGAGACTTTTTCATCTGATGATTATTTCGGCTTTATGGATGATGACGAAGGAATTTGGGCAGAAAACGTAAATCCTGGGGATCACGACCTCGAAATAGGAATTGGCAGGTTGCCGGTAAAAACCCTGGAAGAGGCAAAAGTGGTAGTTGATAAAATTATTCATTACTCTACTAACCCTGATACTTTTGGCCCCTGGAGAAACGAAATAGTTTTTGTTGCAGATGATGAAGATGGAAATACACACCAAAAAGATGCAGATAGTCTTGCTTCGATGATAAGCAAGAAGAATCCGGGCTATCATGTAAACAAATTATACCTAGGTGCATTTCCGCAAGATGGAAATTCTTCTGATGAGGCAAGGGATGCTTTAAACGATGCCATAAAAAAAGGAGCATTAATAATAAATTATAGTGGTCATGGAAATGAAAATGTTTGGGCGGAGGAAAGAATACTTCATTCTTCGATGATAGATGATTGGGAAAATTATGATAAACTCTCCCTTTTTGTTACAGCAACATGTGAATTTGGAAAATATGATAGCCCAATAGAGATCTCGGGGGGAGAAAAGTTACTGCTAAGCCCAAAAGGTGGTGCTATTGCATTGGTGACCAC